>NZ_JBYIRL010000008.1:0-227517 GCF_057708125.1 Actinacidiphila sp. bgisy145 | reverse complement strand
AGCCACGGTGTCATTGCTCCTGGGGTTCGCGGACGCCGTTGTCCGCAGGGTGGTGCTGCGGCCGCGCGCGGCGGGCGGTGCTGCCGCCGGGACGGCGGGGTGCTGCTGCCGGGGTGGCGGGCACGGCCGCCCGCCACCCCGGCCGGCCCGGCTACAGCGCCGGGTACAGCGGGTGCTTCTCCGCCAGCGCGGTGACCCGCTTGCGCAGCGGCTCCACCTCCGACGGCGGGAAGGCCGGCGACGCGGTGAGCGTCGCCGCGATGATGTCGGCGACCTCGCGGAAGTCGTCGGCGCGAAAGCCCCGCGTGGCCAGCGCGGGCGTACCGATCCGCAGCCCCGAGGTCACCATCGGCGGCCGCGGGTCGTTCGGGACCGCGTTGCGGTTGACGGTGATGCCGACCGCGTGCAGCCGGTCCTCGGCCTGCTGGCCGTCGAGGGCGGAGTTGCGCAGGTCCACCAGGACCAGGTGCACGTCGGTGCCGCCGGACAGCACCGACACACCCAGCTCCGCCACGTCGGGCCGGGTCAGCCGGTCGGCGAGGATCTTCGCACCTTCCAGGGTACGGGTCTGGCGGTCCTTGAACTCGTCGGTCGCCGCGGCCTTGAACGCCACCGCCTTCGCCGCGATCACGTGCTCCAGCGGGCCGCCCTGCTGCCCGGGGAAGACCGCCGAGTTGATCTTCTTCGCCAGGCCCGCCCTGGCCAGGATCACCCCGCCGCGCGGGCCGCCGAGCGTCTTGTGGGTCGTGGTGGTGACCACGTCGGCGTACGGCACGGGGGAGGGGTGCAGCCCGGCCGCGACCAGCCCGGCGAAGTGCGCCATGTCCACCATCAGGTACGCGCCGACCTCGTCGGCGATCCGGCGGAACTCCGCGAAGTCCAGCTGCCGCGGGTAGGCCGACCAGCCCGCCACGATCAGCTGCGGGCGGTGCTCCTTGGCCAGCCGCTCCACCTCGGCCATGTCGACGAGGTTGGTCTCGGCGTCCACGTGGTAGGCCGCGACCTGGTACAGCTTGCCGGAGAAGTTGATCTTCATCCCGTGGGTCAGGTGCCCGCCGTGCGCCAGGTCCAGGCCGAGGATGGTGTCGCCCGGCTTGAGCAGGGCGAACATCGCGGCGGCGTTCGCCTGGGCACCGGAGTGCGGCTGCACGTTGGCGCTCTCGGCACCGAACAGCGCCTTGACCCGGTCGATCGCGAGCTGCTCGATCACGTCGACGTGCTCGCAGCCGCCGTAGTAGCGGCGGCCCGGGTAGCCCTCCGCGTACTTGTTGGTCAGCACCGAGCCCTGCGCCTCCAGCACGGCGACCGGCGCGAAGTTCTCGGACGCGATCATCTCCAGCGTGGACTGCTGGCGGCGCAGCTCGGCGTCGACCGCCGCGGCCACGTCGGGGTCGAACGCGTGCAGGGACTGGTTCAGCAGCGACATCGCGGGGTTCCCTCAGCTCTCGATGAAAGCGTCGTACTCGGCGGCGGACAGCAGGTCGGACGGCTCCTCGGCCACCTTCACCTTGAACAGCCAGCCGCCCTCGAAGGGGGCGGAGTTCACCAGCGACGGGTCCTCCACCACGTCCTGGTTCACCTCGGTGACCTCCCCGCCGACCGGCGAGTACAGGTCGCTGACGGACTTGGTGGACTCCAGCTCGCCGCAGGTCTCGCCCGCGGTCACCGTCGCGCCCACCTCGGGGAGCTGGACGAAGACCACGTCACCGAGCGCGTCGGCGGCGTGCGAGGTGATGCCCACGGTGGCCGCGCCGTCGGCGGGGGCCGACAGCCACTCGTGCTCCTTGCTGTAGCGAAGCTGCTCAGGGTTGATGCTCATGGGTGGATTCTCCCGGATCGGCAGGGGTGCTCGCGTGCGCGGCACGGCAAACGGAAAGGTAAGGGTGGGGGTGCGGGGGCGGGGCGCCCGGGTCCCGGTCGGTTCGGGCGCCAGCCGGTGCCGGAGCCCCGCGGTCAGTGCCGGGGCCCCGGCTCGCGCCGGAGCCCCGCGCTCAGCGCTCGCGCTTGTAGAACGGCAGCGCCACGACGTCGTACGGCTCCCGCGTCCCGCGGATGTCCACCGCGACGTCCGGCGTGCCGGGCGCCGCGTGCGCCGCGTCCACGTACGCCATCGCGATCGGCTTGCCCAGGGTCGGCGACGGCGCCCCCGAGGTGACCTCGCCGATCACCGTGCCCGAGGCGTCGGTCACCGGGTAGCCGGCCCGCGGCACCCGGCGGCCCCGCGCGACCAGCCCGACCAGCTTGCGCGGCGGCAGGTCGGCGGCCCGCTCGGCGGCGGCGCCCAGCGCGGCGCGCCCGACGAAGTCCCCGGGCTTGTCGAACTTGACCACCCGGCCCAGCCCCGCGTCGAACGGCGTCACCGCGGCGGTCAGCTCGTGCCCGTACAGCGGCATGCCCGCCTCCAGGCGCAGCGTGTCCCGGCAGGACAGCCCGCACGGCACCAGGCCCGCGGGCGCGCCGGCCTCGGTGAGCGCCTGCCACAGCCGCTCGGCGTCGCCCGGCGCCACGAACAGCTCGAAGCCGTCCTCGCCGGTGTAGCCGGTACGGGCGATCAGCGCCGGCACCCCGGCCACGGTGCCGGGCAGCCCGGCGTAGTACTTCAGCCCGTCCAGGTCGGCGTCGGTCACCGCCTTCATGATCGCCGGGGCCTGCGGGCCCTGGACGGCCAGCAGCGCGTACGCCTCGCGGTCGTCGCGGACCTGCGCGTCGTACTCCGCCGCCCGCAGCGCGACCGCGTCGAGCACGGTCTGCGCGTTGGAGGCGTTGGCGACGATCATGAACTCCCGCGCGCCCAGCCGGTAGACGATCAGGTCGTCGAGGATGCCGCCGTCGGGCGCGCAGATCATCGTGTAGCGGGCCCGGCCCACCGCCAGCGCGGACAGGTGGCCGACCAGGGCGTGGTCCAGCGCCTCGCCCGCCTGCGGGCCGGTCACGGTGATCTCGCCCATGTGCGACAGGTCGAACAGGCCGGCGCGGGTGCGCACCGCCTGGTGTTCCTCGCGCTCGCTGGCGTACCGCAGCGGCATGTCCCAGCCGGCGAAGTCGGTCATGGTCGCGCCGAGGGCGCGGTGCAGGGCGTCGAGCGCGGTACGGCGGGGTTCGCTCATCGGTGACGGGCTCCCAGGCTCGGTCTCGGTGAAGAGAGAAAGGGGACGACGGATCGGATGCTCCCCATCTGTCATCGGAACCTGAGAGGTTCACCGTGAACCCCGCACCGGCGGGTCACGGTTTGCACCTTGGGTGGGCGGGGCCGGGCGGGTACCCCCAGGGGTGCGCCGACGGCTCCGTCGCTTTTCAGATCTGCCTCGCCCGCGCGGTATCTGTGCCTGAGAGATTCAAGGGAGGACTTGCTCCTTCGGCGCCCGGCCCGCCGCCCGCGAGCAGGTCGCGTGCACCGGTCCGGGACTCTCCCGCGCGGCCTCGAACGGCCGGTATGCAAGTTGTCGGCTTCATCATTGCATGCCCAGGGTGCGCGGCCCCCGGCAGCCGTTAGGGTTTCCGGGGCACGACGCTACAGACGCGGTACTCGGGCGGACAAGGGTGGACATGGAGAATCCGGCGCCGTACACATGGCCGGCGAACGAGCTGGAAGAGGTGCTGAGCGCCAGCCTCGGCAACCCCTCGGCCACGCCCAGGCTGCTGGAGGTGCTCGGCCGGTCCCGGGTGTGGGTGCCGCTGCCGAACGGCGGCTCGCGCGAGGCGGCCGGCCTGGACCTGCCGACGGTCGTGCTGGGCGGCGCGCCCTACGTGCCGGTGTTCAGCTCCGAGCAGCAGTTCCGGCAGGCCGCGGACGGCATGCCCTGCACGGTCGCGCCGGTGCACGAGTTCGCCCGCGGGCTGCCGCCGCTGGTCGGGATCGCCGTCAACCCCGGGGGCGCGGTCGGTGTGCCGCTGCCGCCGGCCGCGGTGGCCGAGCTGTGCCGCCCGGCGCAGGGCGAGCGCCAGGCGGCGTTCGCCGGGGTGCGCGGCGGCGACGCGCCGCCCGGCGCCCGGGTGCGGCTGTGGGAGCCGGACCACGACGAGGAGCCGGTGGACTTCCTGGCCGCCGCGGCCGGCGAGTTCGCGGTCACCTCGGTGGTGCTGAGCGGCCGGCGGGCCCTGGCGGTGGTGGAGGAGGAGCCGCCGGCGCTGTTCGTCGGCGTGGAGCTGGACCGCTGGACCGAGGCGGACCGGTCGGCCGCGATGGACGCGCTCGGCCGGGCGATGGGTGCGGCCCAGCCGCCGTGGCCGGTGCACCTGATCCTGCTGGACGTGGCGCAGGACCCGGTGGGGGACTGGATGCTGGAGACGGTGCGGCCGTTCTTCGCCCGCGACTGAGCCCGGGCACGGCACGGCACGGCACGGGGCAGGGCCACGGCAGGTGCGGCTCGGCGCACGCGTTCAGCGGTCGTATACCGCGTCTATAGCCGGTTCGGTTTGAGTCGGCGGGCATACCGCTGGGCACACTCGACCTGGTTTGATGTCGTGCGAAGAGCAGTACGAAGGGAAAGGGGCGGTCCCACGTGATCGCGGGCGCGCAAGGCGGTGCGGCGCAGGCCGGCCATGTGGAGCAGATGCTGCTCCAGGTGGCACCCGGCCGGTTCGACGCATACGAGAACCTGCTCGCGTCACTCGCCGAGGGCCAGGTGTGGATGCTGCTGTGGCAGGGCGCCCCCGGCACGCCCGACGCGCAGTACGGCACGATGGAGATCGGCGGCTACGGCTACGCGCCGTGCTTCACCTCGCCGCGGGAACTGGCCGCCAGCGGGTGGAACCGCGAGCACGAAGTGGTCTCCGGGCGGGACATCGCCCAGACCCTCTTCCCGGACCGGTCCGGACTCTGGCTCAACCCGCACAGCGCCGGCGGCGGCCTCGGCATCCCCTGGGCCGACCTGCGCCGGATCGCGGTCGGCCTGGACCTGCTGCCCGCCGGGCCGCTCCAGATCGGCGAACCCTCGCTCCAGATGCCCCAGTTCTACGCGCTGCTCGCCCAGGCGGCGCACCGCACCTCCGCGGTGCGCGCGCTGCGCCAGGCGTGGGTGCAGCCGGTGCTCGGCGAGCCCTACCTCGCGATCGGCGTCGAGCTCTACGAGGGGGCCGGGCAGGCCGTGGAGTCCGTCCGGCTGATGATGCAGCAGGCCGTCGGCGGGGTGCCCGACTCGGTGGCCGTCTCCACGGTCGCCATGGCCGACCCGTACGACCCGGTCGCGCTGTGGATGCGTACGTTCGGCCGGCCCTTCTTCGACCGCTAGGCGACTGCGCGGCGATCAAGCGGCGGCTGTGCGGCGGCTGTACAGCGGCGATCACGCGGCCGGGCCGGGCGGGTGGACCGCCGCGTCCAGCAGGCCCAGGGGCGGGCTGCCCAGGTGCAGCAGGGCGGCGTGGAAGCGGGGCAGGGTGAACTCGGCGCCCCAGGCGCGCTGCGCGCGGGCGCGGGTGCGCAGGATCTCCAGCTTGCCCCAGGTGTAGCGGCCGTACCCGGCGTCGAAGGTGCCGCGCCGCGCCTCCGCGGCGGCGGCCGCCGGCGACAGGTGGGCGTCGCGCACGAAGTACCGCGCGGCCTCCTCCAGCGACAGCGCCCCGGTGTGCAATCCGATCGCGCAGGTGAGCCGGGTGACGCGGACCAGCGCTTCGAGGGCGACGCCGATCGCGAAGCGCGGGTCGCGGGCGCGGAAGCCCTCGTCGAGGCAGACCTCCTCGACGTAGTGCGCCCAGCCCTCGGCGAAGGACAGGCTGTGCAGGAGCCGCCGCACCGGGGAGGGGGCGCGGCGCAGGGCGCGGCCGTGCGCGAAGTGGCCGGGCGCGACCTCGTGGAGGGTGATGGACGGCAGGCTGGTGCGGCTGAAGACGGTCAGCCACTCCTCGCGCTCGTCGGCCGGCCAGTCCGGCTCGGGCGGGGTGACGTGGTACCAGGAGGGCGCGTCGGCCTCGGCGGGCGCGGACCAGGTCATCATGGCCATCGCCCAGCGCCGGGAGGCGGGTGCCGGGCCGACCAGGCACTCGCCGTCGACGTAGGGCGCAAGGCCCCGTTCCCGGGTGAACTCCACGGCCTCCTCGGTGAGCCGGGCCGCCTCGGCGATGACGCCGTCGGCGCCCGGGTGGTCGGCGAGCAGCCCCGGCAGGAGTTCGTCCACGCCGCGGCCCGGGTCGAGGACGCGGCAGGCGTCGGTGAGCAGTTCGGTGAGCCGGACGCGCTCCTTGTCGGCCTGCCCGGCCAGCTCGGTCAGATCCACCCGAAGGCCCTCCTGAGCTCCCATCAAGGCAGCCAGGGCCCGCCCGCCGAGCCGCGGGTCGGGGTCGCCGTGCTCGGCGACGTGCCGCAGATGGCCCTCCAGCCGGGCGTGCGCGCGCAGTGCGGCCCGCTCCACCTTGCCGCCGTCCGGGTCGAGGTCGGCGGCCAGTCCCAGCACCGGCCCGAGCAGCGCCTCGGCGACCGGGGCCCGTACCCGGTCCAGCGAGGCCAGCGCGGCGTCCACCGCGTCCGGCCACCGCGCCAGATGCGCCTTGCGGGCCTTCCTGCGGTCGGCGCGCGGGGCGTACTCGCGGTCGTAGCAGGCGAGTTCGAGGTTGGACAGGTGCGGGTAGGGGTCGCGGCGGTGCAGCTCCAACTCGCCGTACTGCACCCGCAGTGACTCCTCGAAGACAGCCAAGTGGGCCTCGTCGTGCGGGTCCTGGAGCGGTCCGGCGCTCCGGGCGGCGCGGGCCATCGCGGCCAGGCCGGCGCGCACCCCCTGGGGGGAGAGGTCCTGCACCTGTCCGTCGTACTCGTGCAGGCCCGACATCTCGCGGGCCTGGGGCACCATCAGGTCGCAGACCGCGCGCAGCCGTTCGTCCATCTGGTGACCGTACCCCGAGGTACGCGTCGGTAACGATGAAAGAACCACCCACATCACAGTTGCGCATCCCTTCTCCGTGGGGTCTGGCGGGTGATCGCCGACCGGAAGAAGAATCCAGCGGCAAGACGCCTTGGCGTTGACATGTCCCAACCGCAATGCGCGTAGTGGATACGCACGTCGCACGCATGATCACGAAGAGCGTTCACTGCGGGTGACGGCCGTTTCGTACGCAACCGAAGCACCACAGGCACCAAGTGACGAGGAAGCCGCTACCGCGGCGGGCGCGCGCCGGTCACCACCGGCGAGAGGGGTCGGCAAAAACGCCATGACCGCACCTATCGAGACCACCTCCGGACAGGCGGCGGCAGACCCGGAGGCCGTCCTGAGCGGGGCCGGGCGAGGCATGATCGAGGGCCGTTCGCTCGGGCAGATAGCCTGGCGCCGGCTCAGACGCGACAAGGTCGCGATGGCCGGCGGTGTCGTGGTGGTGCTGCTGGTGCTGCTGGCGATCCTCGCCAAGCCGATCGAGATGGTCTTCAACCTCGACCCGAACGCCTTCCACCAGAACCTGGTCGACCCCGAACTGCTGGCGCCCAAGGGCGGCTGGGGCGGGATGAGCTGGTCCCACCCGTTGGGCGTGGACCCGAAGTTCGGCCGCGACATCCTCGCCCGGATCGTCGAGGGCTCCTGGATCTCCATGCTGGTGGCCACCGGCGCCACCGTGCTGTCCAACGTGATCGGCACCGTGCTCGGCATCATCGCCGGCTACTACGGCGGCTGGGTGGACAGCCTGATCAGCCGGCTGATGGACGTGTTCCTCGCCTTCCCGCTGCTGCTCTTCGCGATCTCCATCTCCGCCTCGCTCCAGGACGGCGCCTTCGGGCTGAGCGGGCTGCCGCTGCGGATCTGCGTGCTGATCTTCGTGATCGGCTTCTTCAACTGGCCCTACATGGGGCGGATCGTCCGCGGCCAGACCCTCAGCCTGCGCGAGCGCGAGTTCGTCGACGCCGCCCGCGGCATGGGCGCGCGCGGGCCGTTCATCCTCTTCCGCGAGCTGCTGCCGAACCTGGTGGCGCCGATCCTGGTCTACTCCACCCTGCTGATCCCCACCAACATCCTGTTCGAGGCCGCGCTGAGCTTCCTCGGGGTCGGCATCGCGCCGCCGCAGGCGTCCTGGGGCGGCATGCTGACCAGCGCGGTCGACGTCTACCAGTCCGACCCGCAGTACATGTTCGTGCCCGGCCTGGCGATCTTCATCACGGTGCTGGCCTTCAACCTGTTCGGCGACGGGTTGCGGGACGCCCTGGACCCGCGCAGCAAGTGATCCCGCAGGGACACCCATCGAACCCCGGGTGGCACCCCGTGTGCCGTGCGGCGCACCGCGACCGACCCGGCGACTCCATAGGAAGTGAGGGGCGTAACCCGGTATGAACACCAGAAAGGTGACCTCCGCCATCGCGCTCGGTCTGGCGATGGCACTCGGTGTGTCCGCCTGCGGCGGCTCGGGCGGCAGCAAGAGCTCCGGCAAGAAGGACCAGGCGCTCACGTCGATCGTCAACGCGTCGACGAAGAAGGGCGGGACGGTCACGGCCGACCACTCCAGCGGCCCCGACTCGCTCGACCCGGGCAACACCTACTACGGCTGGGTGCAGGACTTCTCCCGGCTCTACGCCCGTTCGCTGCTGACCTTCAAGCCGGCGGCCGGCAAGGCCGGCCTGACGGTGGTCCCCGACCTGGCGACCGGGCTCGGCACCGCCAGCGCCGACGCCAAGACCTGGACGTACCACCTGCGCACCGGCGTGAAGTTCCAGGACGGCACCACGGTGACCTCCAAGGACGTCAAGTACGCGATCGAGCGCAGCAACTTCGCGCCCGAGGTGATGTCCAACGGCCCGGTGTACTTCAAGAGCTACCTGGCCGACGACAGCACGTACCAGGGCCCGTACAAGGACAAGAGCCCGGACGGGCTGAAGTCCATAGAGACGCCTGACGACCAGACGATCATCTTCCACCTGGCCAAGCCGTTCGCCGACTTCGACTACCTGGCGACGTTCTCGCAGACCGCGCCGGTCGAGCAGTCCAAGGACACCGGCGCGACCTACGTGCAGCACATCCAGTCGACCGGCCCGTACAAGTTCGCCTCCTACTCCGAGGGCAAGGGCGCCACGCTGGTGCGCAACCCGGAGTGGAGCAAGGCCACCGACCCGATCCGCACCGCGCTGCCCGACAAGTACGTGCTGAAGTTCAACATCAACCAGCGCACCATCGACAACGACCTGATGGCCGACAACGCCACCGTCGACCTCCAGGGCACCGGCGTCGAGGCCGAGACGCAGTCGAAGATCCTGGGCAACAAGAACCAGCTCTCGCACACCGACGACGCGATCGCCGGCGCCACCTCGTACATGGCGCTCAACCTGCACGTGGCGCCGTTCGACAACATCAACTGCCGCAAGGCCGTGCAGTACGCGGTGGACAAGACCTCCGTGGTCAACGCCGAGGGCGGCGCGGTCAAGGGCGACGTCGCCACCACGCTGCTGCCGCCGTCGGTGAACGGCTACACCAAGTTCGACGAGTACCCGACCGCCGGCAACAACGGCGACGTGGCCAAGGCCAAGGCGGCGCTCGCGGCCTGCGGCAAGCCAGGCGGCTTCACCACCACGCTCACCGCGCGCAGCGACCGGCAGCCCGAGGTGGACGGCGCCACCGCCATCCAGGCGGCGCTGAAGAAGGTCGGCATCACCGTCAACATCAAGACCTTCCCCGCCGACAAGTACTTCTCCAACTACGCGGGCGTCCCGGACTACGTGCACTCGCACGACGTCGGCATGATGATGATGGCGTGGGGCGCCGACTGGCCCACCGGCTACGGCTTCCTGGACCAGATCGTCGACGGCGGCGCGATCAAGCCGTCCGGCGGCAACAACCTGATGGAGCTGAACGACCCGAAGATCAACCAGGCGCTGGCCGCGGCGATCTCCAACACCGACGCCGCCGCCCGCACCAAGGCCTGGGGCGACATCGACAAGATGGTCATGGCGAACGCCTCCGTGGTGCCGCTGATCTACCGCAAGAACCTGCTCTACCGCCCGAGTTCCGCCACCAACGTGACGGTCACCCAGGCGTACCTGGGCATGTACGACTACCTGCTGATGGGCTCCTCGAAGTAGCCGCAAGGCTCCTACGCACCGAAAGGCAGGTGAAGGCTCCGGCGTCCGCCCGGTCCGGCCCGCGATCCGGGCCGGGCGGACGCCAGCCGGAACGGCCGTGACCGCTTACTTCATCCGTCGCGTGTTCGCCGCGATCGTGCTCCTGCTGGTGGTCAGCATGATCACCTTCGCGATCTTCTTCCTCGTGCCCCGCATCGGCGGCCAGACCACCACCCAGCTCGCCACGCAGTACGTGGGCAAGGACGCCAACCCGGCGGCCGTCGCGGCGATCAAGAGGAACCTCGGCTTCGACCTGCCGCTCTACGAGCAGTACTGGCACTTCCTCAAGGGCCTGGTGGCCGGCGCCGACTACCACTACGGCCCCGACCCGGTGCACTGCCACGCACCCTGCTTCGGCTACTCCTTCAAGAGCCACGTCGAGGTGTGGCCGCAGCTGAAGTCCCGTATCCCGGTGACGTTCTCGCTGGCCATCGGCGCCGCGGTGATCTGGGTGATCACCGGTGTCGCGGTCGGCGTGGTCTCCGCGCTCAAGCGGGGCACCATCATCGACCGGCTGTCGATGGGCGTGGCCCTGATGGGCGTGTCGCTGCCGATCTTCTTCACCGGCATCCTCGCGCTGAGCGTCTTCACCGTGCAGTGGCCGCTGTGGAGCAACGGCATGAGCTACGTGTCGTTCACCGACAACCCCGCCGACTGGGCGTGGAACCTGCTGGTGCCCTGGTGCAGCCTGGCCTTCCTGTACTCCGCGCTGTACGCCCGGCTGACCCGGGCGGGCATGCTGGAGACGATGGGCGAGGACTACATCCGCACCGCGCGCGCCAAGGGCCTGCGCGAGCGGGACGTGGTGGTCAAGCACGCGCTGCGCTCCACGCTCACCCCGATCGTGACCATCTTCGGCATGGACTTCGGGCTGCTGGTCGGCGGCGCGGTCATCACCGAGCAGGTCTTCTCGCTGCCGGGCATGGGCGCCTACGCCATCCAGGGCGTGACCGCCAACGACCTGCCCATCGTGATGGCCGTGACCTTGGTGGTCGCCTTCTTCGTCGTGGTCTGCAACCTGCTGGTGGACCTCGCCTACGCCGTTCTCGACCCCCGCGTGAGGTACTCGTGAGTTCCGCCGACAGGCTGCTGAAAACCCCGCAAGAGCCGCCCGCCGCGCAGGACGCGTACCTGTCGGTGCGCGACCTGCGCATCCACTTCGACACCGACGACGGCCTGGTGAAGTCCGTCGACGGCATCAGCTTCGACCTGCCGCGCGGCCGCACCCTGGGCATCGTCGGCGAGTCCGGGTCGGGCAAGTCCGTCACGTCCCTGGGCATCATGGGCCTGCACCGCACCGCGCGGGCCCGGATCTCCGGCGAGGTGTGGCTGGACGGCGAGGAACTGGTCGGCGCCCCGCCGGACGCAGTACGGCGGCTGCGCGGCCGCAAGATGGCGATGATCTTCCAGGACCCGCTGTCGGCGATGCACCCGTACTACTCGATCGGCAACCAGATCGTCGAGGCGTACCGGGTGCACCACGCGGTCAGCAAGAAGGAGGCCGCCCAGCGGGCCATGGACATGCTCGACCGGGTCGGCATCCCCGAGCCGCGCAAGCGCTTCCGGGACTACCCGCACCAGTTCTCCGGCGGCATGCGGCAGCGCGCGATGATCGCGATGGCGCTGGTGAACAACCCCGAGCTGCTCATCGCCGACGAGCCGACCACCGCGCTCGACGTCACCGTGCAGGCCCAGATCCTCGACCTGATCCGCGACCTCCAGCAGGAGTTCGGCTCCGCGGTCGTCATGATCACCCACGACCTGGGCGTGGTCGCCGAGGTCGCCGACGACCTGCTGGTGATGTACGCGGGCCGGGTGATCGAGCGCGGCACCGCCGAGAAGCTCTTCAGCGAGCCCAAGCACCCCTACACCTGGGGCCTGCTCGGCTCCATGCCCCGGCTGGACCGGGAGCGCACCGACCGGCTCAACCCGGTCAAGGGGACGCCGCCCAGCCTGATCAACGTGCCGAGCGGCTGCGCCTTCCACCCGCGCTGCCCCTACGCCGAACTGACCGGCGGCGCCTCGCAGTCCGAGGTGCCCGAGCTGCGCGAGGTCGCCGCCGGCCACGTGGCCGCCTGCCACCTCGGCGACGAGGAGCGGGTCAGGATCTGGACCGAAGAGATCGAGCCGAAGCTGTGAAGGGCCGGGACGAGACCGTGGCGGAGAAGACCTCGCTGGACAAGGGCGGTCCGGCCGCCGACGCGACGCCGCAGGAGCGCACCCCCGCGCCGCGCAGGCCGGCCGGGGAGCCGCTGCTGAAGGTCACCGGGCTGACCAAGCACTTCCCGATCACCAAGGGCCTGCTGCGCCGCCAGGTCGGCGCGGTGCAGGCGGTCGACGGCATCGACTTCCAGGTCCGGGCGGGCGAGACGCTGGGCGTGGTCGGCGAGTCCGGCTGCGGCAAGTCCACCATGGGCCGGCTGATCACCCGGCTGCTCGAACCGACCGGCGGGACGGTCGAGTTCGACGGCCGCGACATCACGCACCTGAGCACCGGCGCCATGCGCCCGCTCCGCCGCGACGTGCAGATGATCTTCCAGGACCCGTACTCCTCGCTCAACCCGCGGCACACCATCGGCACCATCGTCGGCACCCCCTTCCGGTTGCAGAAGGTCGCCACCGAGCAGGGTGTGAAGAAGGAAGTGCAGGGGCTGCTGGAACTGGTCGGCCTCAACCCCGAGCACTACAACCGCTACCCGCACGAGTTCTCCGGCGGGCAGCGGCAGCGGATCGGCATCGCCCGGGCGCTGGCGCTGCGCCCGAAGCTGGTGGTCGCCGACGAGCCGGTCTCCGCGCTGGACGTGTCCATCCAGGCGCAGGTGGTCAACCTGCTGGACGACCTCCAGTCCGAACTCGGCCTGACCTACGTGATCATCGCGCACGACCTGTCGGTGATCCGGCACGTCTCGGACCGGATCGCGGTGATGTACCTGGGCAAGGTGGTGGAGCTGGCCGACCGGGAGGCGCTGTACAGCTCGCCCTTCCACCCGTACACCACCGCGCTGCTGTCCGCGGTGCCGGTGCCGGACCCGAAGCGGCGCAACCGGCCGACGGTGACGCCCGAGGTGCCCGGCGAGGAGGCCGCGGACACCGCTGCGGACCCCAGCGCCGATGCCCCGGCGGACGCCGAGCCGGCGCCCGCGCGGGCCGCCGCCCCGGTCAGCGGCAGCGGCCGCATCCTGCTCACCGGCGACGTGCCCTCGCCGATCTCCCCGCCGCCCGGCTGCCGCTTCCACACCCGCTGCTGGAAGGCGACCGCGGTGTGCACCACCGAGCAGCCGCCGCTGGTGGAGCTGGCGCCCGGCCACCAGGTGGCCTGCCACCACCCGGAGAACGCCGCCGACCAGCGTCCGGAGCCCGCTCTGCGATGACGCCCCGGCCGCTACTGTTCCGCCGCGCGGCCCCCTATCGTCGTAAGCATGGCGGACGACGCGAACGGGACGGCGGGCGGCACCGCGGCCGGCGGCAGCGGCCGGCGGGTGCTGCTGAGCATCGAGGCGGTCAACAAGCGGTTCGGTGACTTCGTCGCCCTGCGCGACGTCGACCTCGACGTGCACGAGGGCGAGGTCGTCGTCGTGCTCGGCGCGTCCGGCTCCGGCAAGTCCACGCTGTGCCGCTGCGTCAACCGGCTGGAGACCGCCGACTCCGGCCGGATCGTCTTCGACGGCCGCGAACTGCCGCAGGAGGGCGCCGCGTTGGCGGCGCTGCGGGCCGACGTCGGGATGGTCTTCCAGTCCTTCAACCTGTTCGCGCACAAGACCGTGCTGGAGAACGTGGTGCTCGGCCCGACCCGGGTGCGCAAGGTGCCCCGGGCCGAGGCCGTCGAGGAGGCGCGGGCGCTGCTGGAGCGGGTCGGCGTGGCGGACAAGGAGTCCCGGCACCCCGCGGAGCTGTCCGGCGGCCAGCAGCAGCGCGTCGCGATCGCCCGCGCCCTGGCGATGCACCCCAAGCTGATGCTCTTCGACGAGCCGACCTCCGCGCTCGACCCGGAGATGATCCGGGAGGTGCTGGACGTGATGGTCGGCCTGGCCCGCGACGGCATGACGATGGTCGCCGTCACCCACGAGATGGGCTTCGCCCGCCGCGCCGCGGACCGGGTGGTGTTCATGGACGCCGGGCAGATCGTCGAGACCGGCGAGCCCGAGGCGTTCTTCACGAAGCCGCGCACCGAGCGCGCCCGCGACTTCCTCTCCACGATCCTGCGGCACTGACGCCCGGCATCCGGCGCCCCGCGCCCGCTGCCGTCCGGACCACCCGTACCCGTACCCGTATCCGTACTCGTACCGAAGGAGTCCCTCATGGTTCCTCAGCAGCGCGGCCGTCGGACGGAGCAAGGACCAGGCGGTTTACCGCGGTGGCGCCGGGCGGTGCTCGCCGCGGGCGCGGCACTGGCGCTGACCGGAGTGCTCGCCGCGTGCGGCGGCAGCAGCGTCCACCCGGTCAAGGGCGGCCGGGGCGGGACGGCCGGGCCGACCCAGGAGCAGGTGGTCGCGGGCGCGCCGGTCGCCCCGGCTGCCGCGATCACCCCCGGCTCCTGGATGGCGAAGGTGAAGAAGCGCGGCACCCTGCTGGTCGGCGGCACCGACTCCTCCGCGGTCTTCTCCCAGCGCAACCCCGTCACAAATAAGTTGGAGGGCTTCGACGCCGGGCTGTCGCAGATGCTGGCGCGCTACATCATCGGCAAGCCGTCCACGAAGCTCTCCCTGGTCACCGTGGACACCCGCGAGACGCTGCTCCAGAACGGCACCGTGGACGCGGTGTTCGCCACCTACACCGTCACCCCGCAGCGCGCGGAGAAGGTCGCCTTCGCCGGGCCGTACTACGAGTCGGGCGACGCGATCCTGGTCAAGGCGGGCACGACCGGGATCACCGGGCCGGCCGACCTGAACGGGAAGACGGTCGCCACCGAGGGCAACTCCACCGCCGCGCTGGACCTGAAGAAGGTCGCCCCTAAGGCGAAGACCCTGCTCTTCCAGGAGGACGGCGAGTGCGTCGCCGCGGTCAAGCAGGGGCGCGCGGACGCCTACGTGCTGGACCAGAGCATCCTGCTGGGCGACGTGGCCGACGACACGGGCCTGAAGGTCGTCGGGCAGCCCTTCACCCAGGAGCCCTACGGCATCGGCCTGCCGAAGGCCGACCCGGAGGCGAAGGCGTTCGTCGACGCGTGGCTGAAGACGATCTACGCCGACGGGCAGTGGGCCAAGCTGTGGCAGGCCACCATCGGCGCCAAGGTGGGCGGTTCGCCACCCGCGCCGCCCGCCATCGGCTCCGCCGACGGCTCCTGACGGCCCGCCGTGCACGGGGTCCTCAGCCACCTCGGCTACCTCGCCGGCGGACTCGGCACCACCCTGGAGCTGTCCCTGCTCGGCTTCGCCGGCGCACTGCTGCTCGGCACCCTGCTGACGGTGCTGCGGGTCGGCCCGGTCCTCCCGCTGCGGCTGCTCGGCACCCTGTACGTCGAGGTGTTCCGCAACGTGCCGCTGCTGGCGTTCCTGGTGCTGTTCGTCTTCGGACTGCCCGACGCGGGCGTCACCTATCCGCTGTTCACCTCCGAAGCGGCCTGCCTGGCGCTGTACTTCGCCGCGTACGTCTGCGAGGCGCTGCGGGCCGGGATCAACGCGGTGCCGGTCGGGCAGGCCGAGGCGGCCCGCGCGATCGGGATGACCTTCGGCCAGTCCCTGGCCCTGGTGATCCTCCCGCAGGCCTTCCGCACCATGGTCCAGCCGCTGGCCAACATCCTCATCGGCGTGGTGCTCTCCTCCTCGCTGGGCGCGGCGGTCGGCGTCAGCGAACTCATCGGCCGCACCCAGTGGCTGGACCTGAAGTACGACGAGCCGGTGCCGACCTTCCTGCTCGCCGCGGCCGGCTACGTGCTGGTCACCGCGGCGGTCGCGCTGCTCGCCGGGCGGCTCCAGAAGCGGATGGCGGTGCGCCGGTGAGCGGGCCGAACCGGGTGCTGTTCGACGCGCCGGGACCGCGGGCCCGGCGCCGCATCCGGCTGGCCACCCTGCTGTCGGTGCTGCTCATCGCCGGGCTGCTGGCCCTGGGGCTGCACCAATTGGCGCGGCACGGCCAGCTCGACCGCGCCCGCTGGCAGCCCTTCGGGCAGTGGCCCTACCAGCGCTTCCTGCTCCAGGGGCTGGTGCGCACCCTCAAGGCGGCGGGGGTGGCCGCGCTCCTCGCGCTGCCGGCCGGGGCGCTCCTCGCGCTCGGCCGGCTCTCGCCGCACCGGCTGACCCGGCTGGCCGCGGGCGGCTTCGTCGAGCTGTTCCGCTCGGTGCCGCTGCTGCTGGTGCTGTACGTCTTCCTGATGGGCATCCCGCGGGCCGGCTACACCTTCCCGGTCTTCTGGGAGCTGGTCATCCCGGTGGTGCTGTGCACCTCGGCGCTGCTCGCCGAGGTCTTCCGGGCCGGCGTCCTGGCCCTGGACCGCGGGCAGTCCGAGGCCGCACACGCCCTCGGGCTCAGCCGCCGCCAGGTGATGCGGCTGGTGGTGCTGCCGCAGGCGGTCCGCCTCGTGGTGCCCACGCTGGTCTCCCAACTGGTCAGCCTGCTCAAGGACACCACCCTCGGATACGTCGTCAGCTACCCCGAACTCCTCAACCAGGGCAAGGTGCTGGGCTCCTACACGCACGACTTCCTGCAGAGCTACCTGACGGTCACGGTGGTGTACATCGTGGCCAACGCGGCCCTGTCCCAGCTCGCCGAGGCGCTGGAACGCCGTGGCAGGCGCCGTCCGGCAGCGGGCACACCGGGTACGGCAGGCGGGGCATCCGGGGTCGCCCCGCGCCTGCCCGGTCCCCGGGAGCCGAAGGCCGCCGGGGGCGCGGGGGCCGAGCCGCTGCGCCCGGTCTGAGCGCGGCTGCGGCCCCGCGGACCCCGCGGGCCGGGCGCGGCCGGGTCAGGTGCGGCCCGCCGCCCGGGCGCGTTCCACCGCGGGGCCGATCGCCGCGGTGAGGGCCGCCACGTCCTCGGCGGTCGAGGTGTGCCCCAGGGAGAAGCGCAGGGTGCCGCGCGCGTCGCCCGCGGAGCGGCCCATCGCCAGCAGCACATGGCTGGGCTGGGCCACGCCCGCGGTGCACGCCGAGCCGGTGGAGCAGGCGATGCCCTGCGCGTCCAGCAGCAGCAGCAGGACGTCGCCCTCGCAGCCGGGGAACGTGAAGTGGGCGTTCCCGGCGAGCCGGCCCTCGGGCGAGGGGTCGCCGTTGAGCACCGCGTCCGGCACCGCCGCGAGCACCCCGCGTACCAGGCTGTCGCGCAGCGCGCCGACGTCGCGGGCGAACTGCGCGCGCCGTTCGGCCGCGAGCGTGCCCGCCGTGGCGAACGCGGCGATCGCCGGCACGTCCAGCGTGCCGGACCGGCTGCGCTCCTGGCTGCCGCCGTGCAGCAGCGGCACCGGCGTGTCCTCGCGGCGCAGCAGCAGCGCGCCGACCCCGTACGGGCCGCCCACCTTGTGCCCGGTCACCGTCATCGCGTCCAGGCCGCTCGCGGCGAAGTCCAGGTCCACCTGGCCGAACGCCTGCACCGCGTCGGAGTGCATCGGCACGGCGAACTCCCGTGCCACCGCCGCCAGTTCCGCGATCGGCAGCACGGTGCCGACCTCGTTGTTCGCCCACATCGCGGTGATCAGCGCCACATCCGCCGGGCCCGCGCCCCGCTCCAGCGCCGCCCGCAGCGCCTCCGGCCGCACCCGGCCGTAGCCGTCGACCTCCAGCCACTCCACCACGGCGCCCTCGTGGTCGGCGAGCCAGTACACCGCGTCCAGCACCGCGTGGTGCTCCACCGGGCTCGCCAGCACCCGCACCCGCCGGGGGTCCTCCGCACGGCGCGACCAGAACAGGCCCTTCACGGCCAGGTTGTCCGATTCGGTGCCGCCGGCGGTGAAGACCACCTCGCTCGGCCGGGCGCCCAGCGCCGCCGCCAGCGCCTCCCGCGACTCCTCGACGGTACGGCGTGCCCGCCGGCCCGCCCCGTGCAGTGCCGACGCGTTCCCCGTCACCGTCAGGTGCGCGGTCATCGCCCGGACCGCCTCCGGGAGCATCGGCGTCGTGGCGGCGTGATCGAGGTAGGCCATGATCCCCCGATTCTAAGGGTGCCCCCGACCCCCCGGGTGCCCCCGTCCTGTCGGGCGAGGGACCACCTGCCGGTGGGGGGTTCCCTCCGGGCTGCCCGCCCCTGTGGATCGCGGGACCTTGCGGTGGGTGGGTGGCCGGTCGCGCAGTTCCCCGCGCCCCTTCGGCTGCGCGCCGTCGTGGTTGCGCTGTGCTGTCCGGCCTCCGGCCGGTGGCGTGTTGCGCGCGCAGTTCCCCGCGCCCCTGGATTCGCCCGGGTCCTTCCGGGGCAAGCCCGATGCGAGCCGCAGTTGCCCAGGGGCGCGGGGAACTGCGCGACCAGCCACCGCGGACCGCAAGGTCCCGTGGAACCGCGGACGGGGCAGCTCGGGGGGCACCCCCCACCGGCAGGTGGTCGCTGAGGGGGCCGGACAGGGGCACCCGGGGGCGTCAGCCGCGCGGGGCGCGAGCCAACTGGCGGGACTGGGCCACGAGCCGGTCGTTGCCGTCCCAGACCTCGCAGTCCTCCTCGAGCAGCCCACCGGCGAGGTTCCGCGTGGTGACAGAGACCCGCACGGGCCCGGGTGCGGGCCGGCACCGCAGGTGCACGGTGAGTTCGAGCGTGGGCGTCCACCCCTTGAGCCCGAGGTCGAACGCCGCCGGCGGCAGCGCGTCGACGGCGAGCAGCAGCGACAGCGGATCGTGGTCGCGTCCGTCCGCGAGCCCGAGCCAGCCGCGGACCTCCCCGGCCCCGGAGGGCGCCCCGACCGCCCACCCGGCCGTGGCCGGGTCGAGCCGCAGGTCCAGCCGGTCCATGATCGCGGTGGAGCCGGTGAAGGGCGCGTCCTCGGGCGCCTGCTCGCGGCCGACGCACTCGTCGTACCCCGGCATGAGGGGCGGCCGCGCGGAGGTCCGCACGTCGTCGGGGAGCGCGTCGAGGTCGCCGTAGCCGGCCAGCACCCGCAGCCGCTCGACCTCGTTGCCGTCCTCGTCGTACTGGAAGACGGACGCCTGCCCGGTCGACATGGTCCGCCCGGCGCGCACGGTCTGGGTGCGGACCACCGCGGGTCCGGCCTTCGCCGCGGTCAGGTAGTGCGCGGTGATGGTCAGCGGGTCCGGGTGCGGCAATTGCGCGCGCAGCGCCCGCGCGGCCAGCGCCAGCAGGTAGCCCCCGTTGATCGCCGCGACGATCGTCCACCCTTCGGACAGCTCGGCGTCGTACGTCCCGGGCTCGCCCGCCCTGGGCGTGACCGCGGTGTCCCGGTCGAACTCGCTGTCGTCGATGGCCGCGCCGGCCGTCCTGTGTGCCATGACCGCATGTTACCCATCGGTAAGGCCGACCTGTCCAGGCTTCCCGGGCAAAGACCGGGCGAGCGCGCGGTGGCCGGCGGCCGACGCCCGCGCCGAGGGGGCGGAAAAGCCCGCGCGGCTCGGCCCGGGCCGCCCGTTACCCTGGTCCGGTGAGTGATATCCCGACCGAGCCGCCGCGGCAGCGGCTCCGCGTGCTGGCCGCCATGAGCGGCGGCGTCGACTCCGCGGTCGCGGCCGCCCGGGCCGCGGGGGCGGGCCACGACGTGACCGGGGTGCACCTGGCCCTGTCCGCCAACCCGCAGAGCTTCCGCACCGGCGCCCGCGGCTGCTGCACCCTGGAGGACTCCCGGGACGCCCGGCGCGCCGCCGACGTCATCGGCATCCCGTTCTACGTGTGGGACCTCGCCGACCGCTTCCGCGAGGACGTGGTGGACGACTTCGTCGCCGAGTACGCCGCCGGCCGCACCCCCAACCCCTGCCTGCGCTGCAACGAGAAGATCAAGTTCGCCGCGCTGCTGGACAAGGCCCTCGCCCTCGGCTTCGACGCGGTCTGCACCGGCCACTACGCCGCCGTGCGCACCGCCCCCGACGGCAGCCGCGAACTGCACCGCTCCGGCGACGCCGCCAAGGACCAGAGCTACGTCCTGGGCGTCCTGGACCAGCAGCAGCTCGCCCACGCCATGTTCCCGCTCGGCGACACCGCGGCCACCAAGGACGAGATCCGCGCCGAGGCCGAGCGCCGGGGCCTGATGGTGGCCCGCAAGCCCGACAGCCACGACATCTGCTTCATCGCCGACGGCGACACCCAGGGCTTCCTGGCGAAACACCTGGGCACCCGCGAGGGCGAGATCCTGGACGAGAGCGGCGCGGTCGTCGGCACCCACACCGGCGCGTACGGCTTCACCGTCGGCCAGCGCAAGGGCCTGCGGCTGGGCGTGCCCGCCGACGACGGCAAGCCCCGCTACGTCCTGGACATCTCGCCGGTGGACAACACCGTCACCGTCGGCCCCGCCGAAGCCCTCGACGTCACCGCGCTCACCGCCATCCGCCCGCGCTGGTGCGGCACCCCGCCGGCCGGCCCGGCCGCGTACACCGCCCAACTGCGCGCCCACGGCGAGGAGGTGCCCGCCACCGCCGAACTCCTCGACGGCACCCTGCACGTCTCCTTCGACCACCCGATGCGCGGCATCGCCCCCGGCCAGGCGGTCGTGCTGTACGACGGCACCCGCGTCGTCGGCTCCGCGACCATCGCCACCACCGACCGCGAGCGCGCCCGCGACCAGGGCCGCCCCGCCCCGGCCGCGGCAGGACACCCCGCATGACCGGCACCACCGAACCGGCGGCCGAGCCCGCGGTGGGAGCCGCCCTCGCGCCCGTCGCCGGCACCCGCCCGGTCCGCCCGCTGAACATCTGCGTCTTCCTGTCCGCCGCGGACCTCCCCGAGCAGTACACCGCGCCCGCCCGCGACTTCGCCCGCCTGCTCGGCGCCGGCGGCCACACCCTGGTGTGGGGCGGCTCGGAGTCCGGGCTGATGAAGGTCGTCGCCGACGGCGTACGGCAGGCCGGCGGCCGGCTGGTCGGCGTCTCCGTGGAGTTCCTGCGCGCCAAGGCGCGCGCCGACGCCGACGAGATGGTGATCGCACCGGACCTCGCCGCCCGCAAGGCCGAACTGCTGCGCCGCAGCGACGCGATCGTCATCATGGTCGGCGGCACCGGCACCCTCGACGAGGCGACCGAGATCCTGGAGCTGAAGAAGCACGGCCTGCACGCCAAACCGGTGGTCCTGCTCAACAGCGGCGGTTTCTACGACGGACTGGCCGCCCAGCTGCGCAGGATGGAGTCCGAGGGCTTCCTGCCCCTGCCGCTCGCCGAGCTGGTGCACATCTCCGACCACGGCGCCGACGCGCTGGCCTACCTCCAGGAGCACGCGTGAGCGTCCATCTCGTCACCGGCGCCGGCTCGGGCATCGGGGCCGTCGTCGCCCGCCGGCTGCTGGACCGCGGCGACGAACTGTGGCTGCTGGCCCGCGACGCCGGCCGGGCCCGGCAGCTCGCCGAGGAGTTCGGCGGCGCGCACACCGTCGTCGGCGACCTCGCCGTACCGGGCCGGCTGTCCTGGGCGCTGGAGAAGCAGGCGCTGCCGGACCGGCTGGACTCGCTGCTGCACATCGCCGGCACCGTGGACCTCGGGCCGGTCGGCGAGATCACCCCGAAGCTGTGGGAGCACACCCTCGCGGTCAACCTCACCGGCCCCGCCGAACTGACCCGGCTGCTCCTGCCCCAACTGCGGCTGTCCCACGGCACCGTGGTCTTCGTCAACTCCGGCGCGGGCCTCCAGGCGCACGCCGAGTGGAGCGCGTACGCCGCGAGCAAGCACGGCCTGAAGGCCCTGGCGGACTCGCTGCGCGCCGAGGAGCATGCCGCCGGTGTGCGCGTCACCACCGTGTACCCCGGGCGGACCGCCACCCCCATGCAGCAGAAGGTCCACCAGCAGGAGGGCAAGCCCTACGACCCGGCGCGCTTCATCGACCCCGGGTCCGTCGCGACCGCCCTGCTGACCGCCCTCGACCTGCCGCGGGACGCCACGATCCCCGACCTCACGGTCCGCCCCGCGCGGTAGTCCCGGCGCGGGGCGCCGCGGCCGAACCTCTACGCTGCCACCGTGAGCACCGAGACCAGTGAACGTTTCACCCTGCCCGAGGGCGCCGCGACGGGCGTCGGGTCGATGCCCGGGGGAGACGCGCGAGAAGCCGCCCGGGTGGCCACGGAGGCCGTCGGCGCCCTGCCCTACCTGCCCGAGCTGCCGGCCCGCGGCCCGGGCGCGGACATGATCGGCCGCACCCTGGGACTGCTGGTCGACCTGTACGCGCGGGTGGAGCCCAGCGGCTGGCGCTTCGGCGACCGGCCCGGGCGCGACACCAAGCGGGCCCGGGCGTGGCTCGGGGAGGACCTGGACGCGCTGGAGGAGTTCACGCAAGGCCACCAGGGCCCGCTCAAGATCCAGGCGGTGGGCCCCTGGACGCTCGCCTCCGCCGTCGAACTGCACGGCGGGGAGGCCGCGCTGCGCGACCCCGGCGCCGTCCGCGACCTGACCGCCTCCCTCGCGGAGGGCCTCACCGCGCACCTCGCCGACGTCCGCCGTCGGGTGCCCGGCGCCCGCCTGCTGCTGCAACTCGACGAACCCGGCCTCACCGCGGTGCTGCGCGGCCAGGTCAGGACCGCCAGCGGCTACCGCACCCACCGCGCGGTGGACCGCGCCGTCGTCGAGGGCGCGCTGCGCGACCTGGCCGGCGCCGCACGGGCCGCGGGCGCCGCCGTCAGCGTCCACTCCTGCGCCCCCGACGTGCCGTTCGCGCTGCTGCGCCGCGCCGGGGTCGACGGCATCTCCTTCGACTTCGATCTGCTCACCGAACGTGACTGGGACGCCTTCGGGGAGGCCGCGGAGGCCGGCCTCGCGCTCTTCGCCGGTGTCGTGCCCGGCACGGACGCCCCGTTGTCAGACCCAGCCGGTAGCGTCAGTGGTGTTCGGGCGCTGTGGCGCAGGTTGGGACTGGCACCGGGGGCGTTGGGCGCCGCCGTGGCCCTCACCCCGTCCTGCGGTCTGGCGGGGGCCTCACCGGCCTATGCCCGTGCCGCGCTCGTGCACTGCGCGAAGGCGGCACGCTCGCTCGTCGACAACCCAGAGTGACGCCGGAGTGCGGCCGCTTGCGGCCCGATTGGTAGGAGGGACACGGACGTGGCAGCCGAGCAGGAGGCCGGCCGGGCGGACATCCCCGCCGAGGCCCGTGAGGAGCACGCGCGCCTGGCCGAGCAGGTCGAGGAGCACCGCTTCCGCTACTACGTGAACGACGCACCGGTGGTCAGCGACGCCGAGTTCGACCGGCTGCTGCGCCGCCTGGAGGCGGTCGAGGAGCAGCACCCGGCCCTGCGCACCCCCGACTCGCCCACCCAGAAGGTCGCCGGCGCGTACGAAACGGAGTTCACCTCCGTCCAGCACCGCGAGCGCCTGCTCTCGCTGGACAACGCCTTCACCCACGAGGAACTGGCCACCTGGGCCGACCGCGTCGCCGCCGAACTCGGCCCGCCGGACAACACCCGCAGCCCCTACCACTTCCTGTGCGAGCTGAAGGTCGACGGCCTCGCGGTCAACCTCACGTACGAGCACGGCCGGCTGACCCGCGCCGCCACCCGCGGCGACGGCCGCACCGGCGAGGACATCACGCCGAACGTGCGCACCATCTCCGACATCCCCGACCGGCTGGCCGGCGAGCGGGTGCCCGAACTGGTCGAGATCCGCGGCGAGGTCTACTTCCCCGGCGAGAAGTTCGAGGAGCTGAACGCGCGGCTGGTCGAGGGCGGCGACAAGCCGTTCGCCAACCCGCGCAACGCCGCGGCCGGCTCGCTGCGCCAGAAGGACCCCCGGATCACCGCCACCCGCCCGCTGCGCATGGTGGTGCACGGCATCGGCGCCCGCGAGGGCTTCGCCATCGACTGCCAGTCGCAGGCGTACGAACTGCTGCACGAGTGGGGCCTGCCCACCGCCCGCCACAACAAGGTGGTCGGCTCGCTCGCCGCCGTCCGCGAGTTCATCGCGTACTACGGCGAGCACCGCCACGACGTCGAGCACGAGATCGACGGCGTCGTCGTCAAGGTCGACGAGATCCCGCTCCAGGGCCGGCTCGGCTCCACCTCCCGCGCCCCGCGCTGGGCGATCGCCTGGAAGTACGCCCCGGAGGAGGTCAACACCAAGCTCGTGGACATCCGGGTCGGCGTCGGCCGCACCGGCCGGGTCACGCCGTACGCGGTGGTCGAGCCGGTGACGGTGGCCGGCTCCGAGGTCGAGTTCGCCACCCTGCACAACCAGGAGGTGGTGAAGAAGAAGGGCGTCCTGATCGGCGACACCGTGGTGCTGCGCAAGGCGGGCGACGTGATCCCGGAGATCCTCGGCCCGGTCGCCGACCTGCGGGACGGCAGCGAGCGGGAGTTCGTGATGCCCGCCGAGTGCCCCGAGTGCGGCACCGCCCTCCAGCCGATGAAGGAGGGCGACATCGACCTGCGCTGCCCCAACGCGCGGCGCTGCCCCGCCCAGTTGCGCGAGCGGATCTTCTACCTCGCCGGCCGCCGCTGCCTGGACATCGAAGCGCTCGGATACGTCGCGGCGACCGCGCTCACCCAGCCGCTCGCCCCCGACCAGCCGCCGCTGGCCGACGAGGGCGACTTGTTCGACCTCGCCATCGAGCGGCTGCTGCCGATCCGCTCCTACGTCCTGGACCAGGACACCGGCCTGCCCAAGCGCGACCCGGAGACCGGCGAGGAGAAGGTGGTCACCTTCTTCGCCAACCAGAAGGGCGAGCCGAAGAAGAACGCGCTGTCCATGCTGGAGAACATCGCCGCGGCCAAGGAGCGCCCGCTCGCCCGGGTGCTCACCGGGCTGTCCATCCGGCACGTCGGGCCGGTGGCCGCCGAGGCGCTCGCCCGCGAGTTCCGCGACCTGGACCGGATCAAGGACGCCGAGGAGGCCGAGCTCGCCGCGGTCGACGGGGTCGGGCCGACCATCGCCGCCTCGCTCAAGCAGTGGTTCTCCGTGGACTGGCACCTGGAGATCATCGAGAAGTGGCGCGCCGCCGGGGTGACCTTCACCGAGGAGGGCTCCGACGAGGGCCCGCGTCCGCTGGAGGGGCTGACGGTGGTGGTGACCGGCACCCTCACCGGCCACACCCGCGACGGCGCGAAGGAGGCGCTGGCCGGCCGCGGCGCCAAGGTCACCGGCTCGGTCTCCAAGAAGACGCACTTCGTGGTGGTCGGCGACAACCCCGGGTCGAAGTACGACAAGGCGGTCCAGCTGAAGGTCCCGATCCTGGACGAGGACGGATTCGGGGTGCTCCTGGAGCAGGGCGCCGACGCCGCCCGCGCGGTGGCGGTCAACCCGCCGGAGCCGGAGCCGGAGCCGGAGCCCGAGCCCGAGCCGCAGTCCGAAGCGGAATCCGACGCCGCATCAGACTGACCTGGAGCCACATGTCACCCGATCGGCCCCTGTCGGACAGGTGAGTTCGAGCGCGTGCGTTCCGGGGCGCGCGGAAGCATTGACCGCCGATCGGTGCCCGCGACGGCACGCCGCGGCCTACTGTTGAGGAGCGCCCCGTCGGGCAGCGGGATCGCGGCGGCCCATCCGGCCGCCCCGCGTCCGTCCCGGCACCCGCGCACCTGCTTGCTTCACGGGCTGTGAGAGGGACACGGGTATGGAACCCACGGAGAGCGCCGGAGCGGCACGGCTGCCCCGGAGCAGCGCGGCCGCACCGGTCCTCCCCACGAGCCCGGCCCCGATCGTGCGCTGGGCCGTGCTCGTCGGGGCGGCCGCCGTGCTCGCCGCCGGGGTCGGGCGGCTGCTGGACGAAGGCGACGCACTCTTCCCCGGCGGCCGGATCGGCTGGGCGCTGGCGGTCCTGACGGGGATCATCGTCGGCCATCTGGTCGCGATGGGGCGCGACCGCTGGTGGGGCGGCACCGGTTCCGGTGCCGCCCTCGTGCTTGCGGTGCTGCTGCTCTTCGGCTGGGTGCCCGCGGTGCTGGTCAGCCTCGCGGTGGTGGTGCTGGTCGGCGCCGCCCGCCGGCACCGCTGGTGGCAGGCCGGACTGCACGGCGCGATCGACATCCTCGGCATCGGCGCGGGCGCGCTCAGCCTCGACCTGTTCGGCATCCACCCCTCCGTGGCCCGGCCCTGGAGCACCTCCGGCTGGGACTGGTCGGCGCTGCCCGCCGTCATCGTCACCGCCCTGGCCTACCTCACCGCGACCAGGGTCCTGCTGTGGGCCGCGTTCGCGCCGCGCGGCGGCCTGCCCACGGTGGCCAGGACCGCCCTGGTCCGGCAGGGGCTGGTCGGCGCCGCCCTGCTCGGCATCTCCCCGCTGATCCTCGTCGTCGCCTGCGACCAGCCGGCGCTGCTGCCGCTGTTCGCGGTGCCGCTGATCGCCCTGGACTCCACGCTGTGGATCGTGCACGCCCGGGCCGAGGAGCAGCTGCGCGACCCGCTCACCGGGCTGCCCAACCGGCAGTGGCTGCTGGAGCGCACCTGGTCCGCGATCGACACCGCGCGCGGCGCGGGCGGCGGCCCCGGCGAGAGCACGCCCGCGAGTTGGGGCCGGGTCGGGCTGATCCTGATCGACCTGGACAAGTTCCGCTCGGTCAACGACACCCTCGGGCACCTCGCCGGCGACCGGCTGCTGCTCCAGGTCGCCGACCGGCTGCGGCTGGCCCTGCCGCGCGGCGCGGAGGCGGCCCGGCTGGGCGGCGACGAGTTCGCGGTGCTGCTGCCGGCCTGCGACTCCGCCACCCGCGCCCAGCGGATCGCCCGCACCCTGGTCGCCGCGCTCGGCTCACCGCTCAACCTCGACGGGCTGACGCTGGTGCTGGAGGCCAGCGCCGGGGTGAGCATCTTCCCCGAGCACGCCTCCGACGCGGAGGGCCTGCTGCGCCGCGCCGACGTGGCGATGTACCAGGCCAAGCGGGACCGCAGCGGCGCGGAGGTCTACGAGGCCACGCGCGACGCCAACACCCCCGACCGCCTCGGCCTGCTCGGCGACCTGCGGCGGGCACTGGACGCCGGGGACGTCGAACTCCACTACCAGCCGAAGGTGCGGTTCGACGGCCAGGTGGCCGGGCTCGAGGCGCTCGTGCGCTGGGAGCACCGCGAGCGGGGCCGGGTCAACCCGGAGGAGTTCATCGCGATGGCGGAGACCTCCGGACTGATGCCGCAGCTCACCGAGTACGTCCTGGACACCGCGCTCGCCCAGATCGCCCGCTGGCGGGCCATGGGGCTCGACGTCCCCGTCGCCGTCAACGTCTCGCCCCGCGACGTCCACAGCCCGGGGTTCGCCGGGGCCGTCGCCGCGCGGCTGTCCCGCCACCAGGTGCCGCCCGGCTCCCTCCAGCTGGAGATCACCGAGCACGTCCTGCTGGAGGACCCGCAGCGCGCCGCCGACACGCTCAACGGGCTCACCGGGCACGGCGTGAAGATGTCCCTCGACGACTTCGGCACCGGCTACTCCTCCCTGGTCCACCTGCGGAGGCTGCCGGTCAGCGAACTGAAGATCGACCGCTCCTTCGTGGCCCGGCTCATCGCCGACGCCGAGGACGCGGAGATCGTGCGCTGCACCATCGACCTCGCGCACTCGCTCGGGCTCATGGTCGTCGCCGAGGGCGTCGAGGACGACGAGACCTGGGAACGCCTGCGGGACCTGCGGTGCGACGCCGTGCAGGGGTGGCTGGTGGCCGCCGCCATGCCCGAGCAGGAGGCCACGCAGTGGCTGCGGGCCCGCGGCGAGCGCGGCTGGCAGCGCCCGGCCGCCGCCCTCCCCGCCAAGCAGGCGTAGCGGGCGCCCTCGCGGAAGAGGGCAACAAGGGGGCGCGGGGAACTGCGCGACCAGCCCTCCACCGGCCGGGGGTCCGGCGACTCGCCGCGGGGGCTGGGCCTGCGGGCCCGGCGCGGCGCCGTACCGGCCGAGCGCGCAGTTCCCCGCGCCCCCTTGTTGCTTGCCGCTGCCCGCGCAGGGCACCCGCACCCGGGGGATATCGGTTCGGGTCGGCCGCAGGGGCACCGTAGGATTGGGGGTCCATCGACATCTCACCCCGCAGAGGACCGCTGCATGCCTGGCATCACGCCCGAGGAGGTCGCCCACCTCGGGCGGCTCGCGCGGATGGAGCTGTCACGCGAAGAGTTGGACCACTTCGCCGGACAGCTCGACGACATCATCGGCGCCGTAGCCCGCGTCTCGGAGGTGGCCGGCGAGGACGTGCCGCCGACCTCCCACCCGCTGCCCCTGACCAACGTGATGCGTCCGGACACCGTCCGGCCGTCGCTGACCGCGCAGCAGGCGCTGTCGGGCGCGCCCGCGCAGGAGCAGCAGCGCTTCAAGGTCCCGCAGATCCTGGGGGAGGACTGACGTCGTGACGGACATCATCAGGCTCACCGCCGCCGAGACGGCGCAGAAGATCGCGTCCGGCGAGCTGACCGCGGTCGAGGTGACCGAGGCGCACCTGGCCCGGATCGAGGCCGTGGACGAGAAGGTCCACGCCTACCTGCACGTGGACCGGGAGGGCGCGCTCGCCCAGGCCCGCGCGGTGGACGCCAAGCGCGCCGCGGGGGAGGCGCTGGGCCCGCTCGCCGGGGTGCCGCTCGCGCTGAAGGACATCTTCACCACCGAGGGCGTGCCGACCACCGTCGGCTCGAAGATCCTCGAGGGCTGGCTGCCGCCCTACGACGCGACGGTCACCCGGAAGCTGAAGGACGCCGACGTGGTGATCCTCGGCAAGACCAACATGGACGAGTTCGCGATGGGCTCCTCCACCGAGAACAGCGCGTACGGCCCGACCGGCAACCCGTGGGACCTCACCCGCATCCCGGGCGGCTCGGGCGGCGGCTCGGCCGCGGCGCTCGCCTCGTACCAGGCGCCGCTGGCGATCGGCACCGACACCGGCGGCTCGATCCGGCAGCCGGCCGCGGTCACCGCCACCGTCGGCGTCAAGCCGACCTACGGCGGGGTCTCCCGCTACGGCATGGTCGCGTTCTCCTCCTCGCTCGACCAGGGCGGCCCGTGCGCGCGCACCGTGCTGGACGCGGCGCTGCTGCACGAGGTGATCGCCGGCCACGACCCGCTCGACTCCACCTCCGTGGACGTGCCCGTGCCGCCGGTGGTCGAGGCCGCCCGCAACGGCGACGTCAAGGGCCTGCGGATCGGCGTCATCCAGGAGTTCGGCGGCGAGGGCTACCAGGCCGGCGTGGTCCAGCGGTTCGAGGAGTCCGTCGAGTTGCTGCGCGAGCTGGGCGCGGAGATCGTCGAGCTGTCCTGCCCGTCGTTCACCTACGCGCTGGCGGCGTACTACCTGATCGCGCCGTCGGAGTGCTCCAGCAACCTGGCCCGCTTCGACGCGATGCGCTACGGGCTGCGGGTCGGCGACGACGGCACCCGGTCCGCGGAGGAGGTCACCGCGCTCACCCGCGAGGCCGGCTTCGGCCCCGAGGTCAAGCGCCGCGTCATCCTCGGCACCTATGCGCTCAGCTCCGGCTACTACGACGCCTACTACGGCTCGGCGCAGAAGGTCCGCACCCTGATCACCCGCGACTTCGAGCGCGCCTTCGAGCAGGTGGACGTCATCGTCTCGCCCACCACGCCCACCACGGCGTTCCCGATCGGCGAGCGCGCCGACGACCCGCTGGCGATGTACCTCGCCGACCTGTGCACCATCCCGGTCAACCTGGCCGGCAACGCGGCGATGTCGCTGCCGTGCGGTCTCGCGCCGGAGGATGGTCTCCCGGTGGGCCTTCAGATCATCGCGCCCGCGCTCAAGGACGACCGGCTCTACCGGGTCGGCGCCGCCGTAGAGGCCGCCTTCGTGTCGAAGTGGGGCCACCCGCTACTTGAGGAGGCACCGCAGCTGTGAGCACCCAGACGAAGTCCGCGGCGAAGAGCACCGGCAAGGCCACCGGTCCGGCGGACCAGGACAAGAGCGGCAAGAGCAAGAAGGGCACCTACCTGTCCATCGGCACCTCGCTGTTCAGCGCCTTCTCCGCGGTGAAGAAGGTCCGCGCCGCGCGCGCCGAGGAGGACAACCTCCAGCTGCTCGACGCGGTGCTGCGCGCCGCCGCGGTGACCACCGGCATCGTGCTGCTCGTCCGCGAGCTGCGCCGGCTCGGCGACGACGACGTCCTCGCGGGCTGAGCGACCGACGGACTGACGGAAGAAGAGGTACAGGAACAGTGACCGTCACGGACCTGCTGTCCTACGAGGACGCGCTCGCGTCGTACGACCCGGTGATGGGCCTGGAGGTCCACGTCGAGCTGGGTACGCGGACGAAGATGTTCTGCGGCTGCTCCACCGAACTGGGCGCCGAGCCCAACTCGCAGGTCTGCCCGACCTGTCTGGGCCTGCCCGGCGCGCTGCCGGTGGTCAACGAGATCGGCGTCGAGTCGGCCGTCAAGATCGGCCTGGCGCTCAACTGCGAGATCGCCGAGTGGTGCCGGTTCGCCCGGAAGAACTACTTCTACCCGGACATGCCGAAGAACTTCCAGACCTCGCAGTACGACGAGCCGATCGCCTTCAACGGCTACCTGGACGTCCAGCTGGAGGACGGCGAGGTCTTCCGGGTGCTCATCGAGCGCGCCCACATGGAGGAGGACACCGGCAAGTCCACCCACATCGGCGGCGCGACCGGCCGTATCCACGGCGCCTCGCACTCGCTGCTGGACTACAACCGGGCCGGCATCCCGCTGATCGAGATCGTCACCAAGCCGATCGAGGGCGCCGGGGCCCGCGCGCCCGAGGTGGCCCGCGCCTACGTCGCCGAGCTGCGCGAGCTGATCAAGGCGCTGGGCGTGTCCGAGGCCCGGATGGAAATGGGCCAGATGCGCTGCGACGTCAACCTGAGCCTGCGCCCGCACGGCCGGGAGAAGTTCGGCACCCGCAGCGAGACGAAGAACGTCAACTCGCTGCGCAGCGTGGAGCGGGCGGCCCGCTTCGAGATCCAGCGGCACGCCGCGGTGCTCTCCGCGGGCGGCACCATCGTGCAGGAGACCCGGCACTTCCACGAGGAGGACGGCTCCACCACCTCCGGCCGGATCAAGGAGGAGGCGGAAGACTACCGCTACTTCCCCGAGCCCGACCTGGTGCCGGTCGCCCCGGCCCGGGAGTGGGTCGAGGAGCTGCGGGCCCAACTGCCCGAACTGCCGCTGGCCCGCCGCAAGCGGCTCAAGCAGGAGTGGGGCATCTCCGACTTCGAGATGCAGTCCGCGCTCAACGCCGGCGCGATCGACCTGATCACGGCCACCATCGACGAGGGCGCGGACGCGGCCGCCGCCCGCAAGTGGTGGATGGGCGAGCTGGCCCGGCACGCCAACGAGACCGGTGCGGAGCTGGCCGGGCTGGCCATCACCCCCGCGCAGGTGGCCCGGGTCGCCGCGCTGGTGGCGGCCGGCGACCTCAACGACAAGTTGGCCCGCCAGGTCATCGAGGGCGTGCTCGCCGGCGAGGGCGACCCGGACCAGGTGGTCGACAAGCGCGGGCTGAAGGTCGTCTCGGACGACGGCGCGCTCGGCGCGGCCGTGGACCAGGCCATCGCGGACAACGCGGCGGTCGCCGAGAAGATCCGCGGCGGCAACCTGGCGGCGGCCGGCGCGCTGATCGGCGCGGTCATGAAGCTGACCCGCGGCCAGGCGGACGCCAAGCGGGTGCGCGAACTGGTGCTGGAGAAGCTCCAGGGCTGACCCGCGGTCCGCGTGCGCACATCGGGCACGCACCTGAAGGAGGCGGCACCCCGGCCGGGGGGCCGCCTCCTTCGTGCTGCCAACGGGGTGCGGCCGCCTTCGCCTGCCACCGGAACTCTTTATCCCTTTCGGACACTTGTGAGGAGAAGCACGAAAGACGCAAAAAACCGTTATCTGCTGGCAGAGTAGGCGGAACGTGTCGCCACGGAACCCACCCGGCGTACCGACCAACCGCACCCGCAAGGGGACAGCAGCCCATGGCCGTACTCGCTCGGTGGTGTTTCCGCCGCCGCCTCCTCGTGGTGCTGCTGTGGCTGACCGCGCTGCTCGGGCTCACCGCGGCCGCCGCCGTCGCCGGCTCCACGTACTCCCAGAAGTACGAAGCGCCGAACACCGAGTCCGGCCGGGCCGCGCAACTGCTGCGCACCGCCTTCCCCGCGCAGGCCGGCGACTCCGACACGATCGTGTGGCACACCGGGCACGGCACCGTCCGCGCCGCCGCCGTCGAGCAGACCATGACCAAGGTGCTCGACCAGGCCCGCACCCTGCCCGGCGTCACCTCCGTGACCAGCCCCTACAGCGCCGCGGGCGGCACCCAGATCAGCGCCGACGGGCACACCGCCTACGCCGCCGTGGGCTACGGCAAGGACGCCGACGGGGTCAGCCGCGCCCAGGCCCAGGCCCTGGTCGACACCGCCAAGTCCGGACAGCGGGCCGGCCTGGAGGTCGAGCTCGGCGGCGAGGCGGTCGGCACCACCGAGGCGGCCAGCGCCCACCTCAGCGAGGCGGTCGGGGTGGCGGTGGCCGCGGTGGTGCTGCTGGTCGCCTTCGGGTCGTTCGCCGCGATGCTGCTGCCGATCGCCACCGCGCTGATCGGCTGCGGCACCGCCTACATGGCCACGGTCCTGCTCGGCCACGCCATGACCGTCGCCGACTTCGCCCCCATGCTCGGCATGCTGATCGGGCTCGGCGTCGGCATCGACTACGCGCTGTTCATCGTCACCCGGCACCGCAAGGGCCTCAAACGCGGTCTGCCGGTGGCCCGTGCCGCCGAGGAGGCGGTGGCCACCACCGGCAAGGCGGTGGTCTTCGCCGGCGGCACCGTGTGCGTGGCGGTGCTCGGGATGCTGCTGCTGCGGCTGGACTTCCTGGACGGCGTCGCCGTCGCCGCCTCACTGACGGTGCTGCTCACGGTGGCTGCGTCGGTGACGCTGCTGCCGGCGCTGCTCGGCGTCATAGGGCACCGCGCGCTCAGCCGCCGGGAGCGGCGGGTGCTGGCGCACGGCGGCGGCTGCCCGGCGGCGCAGCACCGCCGGGCCGAACGCCATCCGGGCTGCCGCGGCGCCGACAGCCCGGCGGCCCCGCCCACCGGCGCCGCCGCCCGCTGGTCCGGTTTCGTCTCGCGCCACCCCCGGCTGCTCGGCGCGTTCGCCGCCGCCGCCATGGTGGTGCTCGCCCTGCCCGCGTTCTCGCTGCACCTGGGCACCTCCGACCAGGGCAACGACCCCTCGACCTCGACCACCCGCAAGGCGTACGACCTGCTCGCCGAGGGCTTCGGACCCGGCAGCAACGGCCCGCTGACGCTGGTGGCCACCACCGGCAGCGCGGGCGGGCTGGTCGCCCTGGAACACCTGCCGGACACCCTGCGCCACACCCCGGGCGTCGCGTCGGTATCCGGCCCCGACCTCGATGACGCCGGCAGCACCGGCGTCATCACGGTGGTGCCCACCACCTCCCCGCAGTCCACCGCCACCTCCCGCCTCGTCGGCGAACTGCGCCACCAGGTCCTGCCGGCGGCGGAGCGGGGCACCGACCTGGAGGTCGACGTCGGCGGCTCCACGGCCAGTTACGACGACTTCGCCGCCGTGGTGGTCGGGAAGCTGCCGCTGTTCGTCGGCTGCGTGGTGGGGCTCGGTTGCCTCCTGCTGCTGGTCGCCTTCCGCTCGGTGGGTGTCCCGGTCAAGGCGGCGCTGATGAACGTGGCCGCGGTCGCCTCGTCCTTCGGGGTGGTCACCGCGGTCTTCCAGTGGGGCTGGGGCAGCGAGTGGCTGGGCCTGGGCCGGGCCGGGCCGATCGAGCCCTTCCTGCCGGTGATCCTCGTCCCCGTGCTGTTCGGGCTGTCCATGGACTACCAGGTCTTCCTGGTCAGCCGGATGTACGAGGAGTGGCGGGAGACGGGCGACAACGGCCGGGCGGTACGGGTCGGACTCGCCGAGACCAGCCGCGTGATCAGCTCGGCGGCGGTCATCATGGTCGCGGTCTTCCTGGCGTTCGTGCTCAGCGGGGACCGGGTGATCGCGATGTTCGGCATCGGGCTGGCGTCGGCCGTCGCCCTCGACGCGTTCGTACTGCGCACACTGCTGGTCCCGGCGCTGATGCACCTGCTCGGCCCGGCCAACTGGTGGCTGCCGGGCTGGCTGGACCGGAGGCTGCCGCGGCTGGACATCGAAGTGGTGCCGGGCGGCGGTCCGGACGCGAAGGTGCCCGTCCCGGTCGCGGTGCCGGCACCCGCGGCGCCCGTCGCGGTGTCCGTCGTCCCGCCGCCTGTCCCGTCACCTGTCCCGCCGCCCGCGCCGCCGCGCGTCACCGTGTAGCCGCCGCGATCGGGCCCGCCGCGACGGGCCCGATCGCGGTCAGGAGACGGTGAGTTCGAGCACCCGGTCGTCGCCGGAGCGGGCGGTGCCGCGGTCGTCGGTGTTGCTCGTGGTGAGCAGCAGCGTGTGGTCGTCGAGGGCGACGACGGTCCGCAGGCGGCCGTAGGTGCCGGTGAGGAACGCCTGCGGGGCGGCGGACGGCTTGGCGCCGGCCAGCGGGACCCGCCACAGCCGGCCGCCCTTGAGGGAGGCCGTCCAGACGCAGCCGGCCGCGTAGGCGACGCCGCTGGGGGAGGCGTCAGCGGGGTGCCACTGCTCGACGGGGTCCACCAGCCCGGCCCGGTGGGCGGTGCCCTCGACCGTGGGCCAGCCGTAGTTGCCGCCGGGCTTGACCAGGTCCAGCTCGTCCCAGGTGTCCTGCCCGAACTCCGAGGCCCACAGCCGCCCCTGGCCGTCCCAGTCCAGGCCCTGGACGTTGCGGAAGCCGGTCGCGTAGACCAGCGAGCCGGACGTCGGGTTGTCGGCGGGGGCGGCGCCGTCGGGCGCCATCCGCAGGATCTTGCCGCCGAGCGAGGAGGCGTCCTGGGCGAGCGCGCGCCGGCCGGCGTCGCCGGTGCCCGCGTAGAGGTCGCCGTCGGGGCCGAACGCGATCCGGCCGCCGTCGTCCTGGGTGCCGGTCGGGATGCCCCGCAGCAGCGTGTCGGGCGCGCCCAGCTGCTCGCCCTTGGGCCGCGACGGGTCGTACAGGAAGCTCGCGACCCGGTTGTCGGACTCGGTGGAGAAGTAGGCGTAGACGAGGTGGTCGGAGCCGTAGTCCGGGGAGACCGCCAGGCCCAGCAGGCCGTTCTCGCCGCCCTTGGTGTGGGCGACCCCCGGCACGAGGCCGACCTCGCTCACCGCGTGCGTCGCGTGGTCGACCCGGGAGATCCGGCCGGTGTCGCGCGCGCCCACCAGCAGGCTGCCGTCGGGGAGCCGGGCCAGCCCCCACGGCGCGCTCAGCCCGGTCGCCATGGTGGCGGTGACCTTCGCACTTCCCTTGGCGGGCGGGGTGGACACCGGGGCGGAGGGGGCGGCGGACCCGGAGGGCGCGCCGCCGCCGGAGCGCGCGGTGCCGGACGCGGTGGGGGACACCGGGTGCGCCAGGTTCGGGGACGCGGCCGAGGAGCAGCCGCCGACCAGCACCGCGGCGAGCGCCGGCGCGAGCCACGCGGCGCGCCGCACCGGCGCGCGTACCGGCCCGCGTACGAGCCTGCGAGCGGTTCCGCGAGCGGGGCCGCCGGGCCTGCCGGGCCTGTTGAAGGGTCGGGCCAGGAGCCCTCGTACGGGCCCGCGCGCCGATCCGCCGTCCGCCACCGTCAGCTCCCGCAACCGTCGATCCACGCGCTCCACCAGTTCCGCCGGGCCCGCACCGCCGGGCCGCTCCAGCAGCCAAGCACACCACATCCCGCCGTTGCCCAGGGGCAGTTCGGGCCCGACGCGGTCGGCGTCACACCGCCCGGCCGGGCGCGGACGCGGGCCGGGCGGTCAGTCCCAGGAGCCCTGCGCGGGCGGCAGCGCGGCGATCTCCTCGAGGTCCGCGGCGGTCAGCGCGAGGTCGGCGGCCGCCGCGTTCTGTGCCGCCCGCTCGGCGGAGCGGGTGCCGGGCAGCGGGACCACCGACGGGCCCTGCGCGAGCACCCAGGCGAGCGCGACCTGCGCCGCGCTCGCCCGGTGCCGCGCGCCGACCCGGCGCAGCCCGGCCACGATCGGCTGGTTGGCGGCCATCATCTCGGCGGTGAACCGCGGGTGCCGGGCCCGCAGGTCCTCCGGCGCGAAGCCCTCGCCGGGGGTGAGGGTGCCGGTGAGGAAGCCGTTGCCGAGCGGCATCGCGGCCAGGAAGCCGATGCCGCGCGCGGCGCACCACGGCAGCAGCTCCGCCAGTGCCTCCGGCGCCCACACCGACAGCTCCGCCTGCACGCAGCCGACCGGGAAGACCTGCTGCACGCGGGCGAGATGACGGATCGTCTCGTCGTACCGGCCGCCGCCCGCGCGGCCGCCCCGGGTGCGGCGGCCGCGCGCGCCCACCGCGCTCAGGCCCAGCGCGCGCACCTTGCCGGCCGCGACCAGCTCCGCCATCGCCCCCCACGTCTCCTCGACCGGCACCTCCGGGTCGACCCGGTGCAGCTGGTAGAGGTCGATCGTGTCGGTCCGCAGCCGCCGCAGCGACGCGTCGCACGCCCTGCGCACGTAGGAGGGGCGGCCGTTGGCCACGAGGTGCTGCTCGCCGACGAGCAGCCCGCACTTGGTGGCGACGAACGCGTCCGCCCGGCGCTTCTCCAGCACCCGCCCCAGCAGCAGTTCGTTGGTGAACGGGCCGTACATGTCGGCGGTGTCCAGCAAGGTGGCGCCCGCGTCGAGTGCGGCGTGCACCACCCGCAGCGACTGCTCGATGCCGCTGCCGCGCCCGGCGGGGGCTGACACGCCGCGGTGCCGCGGGGGGCCGTAGCCCCAACTCATCGGCATGCAGCCGAGGCCGACCGCGCCCACGTCGAGCGCCGTGGCCCCGACCCTTCTGCGCTCCACCCGTCACAACCTCCTTGCGCCGCCCCACTGTGTCATAGCCTCCTGACCATGACCGACACCACCCGAAGCGACCGGACCGCGGCCCGCGGCACCTCCGGAGAGCGCCCCACCGTGTGGCTCTCGCTGCCGCCCGCGGACTTCGACGACCTGCCCGACGCCTTCGACTACGTCTTCTGGGACGGCGCCGACGAGTACCCCGCCGACCCCGCCGAGGCCGCCTTCTACGTCGTGCCGTACATGAGAGGGCCCGTGCTCGGCGCGCGCCCGCTGCCGCGGATGAGCCAAGTCCAGGTGGTGCAGACGCTCAGCGCGGGCGTCGACCACATCGCACCCCACCTCGGGCAGTTGCCGGCCGGCGTCCGGCTGTGCAACGCCCGCGGCGTGCACGAGGCCAGCACCGCGGAGCTGACCCTCGCGCTCATCCTGGCCTCGCTGCGCGGCATCCCGCGCTTCGTCCGCGGCCAGGACAACGAGAAGTGGTACGCCGGTTTCTACCCCGCGCTCGCCGACCGCCGGGTGCTGATCGTCGGTTACGGCTCGATCGGCTCGGCCGTCGAGGACCGGCTGACGCCCTTCGAGTGCACCGTCGACCGGGTCGCCCGCACCCGGCGGGACGCGCCGCGCGGGCCGGTCCACGCCATGGCCGAGCTGCCCGCGCTGCTGCCGTCCGCCGACGTCGTGGTGCTCACCACCCCGCTCACCGAGCAGACCCGGGGACTGGTCAACGCCCCGTTCCTGGCGGCGATGAAGGACAACGCGCTGCTGGTCAACGTCGCGCGCGGACCGGTGGTGGACACCAAGGCGCTGCTCGCCGAGACCGAGTCGGGGCGGCTCACGGCGGCGCTCGACGTCACCGACCCCGAGCCGCTGCCGGCCGGGCACCCGCTGTGGCACGCGCCGGGGGTGCTGGTCAGCCCGCACGTCGGCGGCAGCACCTCCGCCTTCCTGCCGCGCGCCAAGCGCCTGGTGCGCGCGCAGCTGGAGCGGTTCGCGGCCGGCCTGCCGCTGGAGAACGTGGTCGCCGGGAACTGAACGGCCCGCCGGGCGGCGCCACCTGGTCCGGGAATGCCGGCAACCCCCTGATGGTTACACACAGTAGGAAAGACCTATCCCAGAGTGACGAATCTGGTGTATCGTCGGCATTCGGGGGCACGTTGTGACCGAACGACCACGGGCGCGGCGCTGTGAACGACGACGAAGTGAGGGGGCGGGTGATGCAGGACCGACCGTGCGGACCGATCACGCGGCACCGGCGTACCGCGGCACAGCGGAGCGCGGCATGAGCACCGGGGGAGCCGTGCTCGCGGCGCCGCAGACCACCGCCGAGGCCGAGGGCCACGCCGCCGTCGGCCTGCTGCCCCAACTCCTGCTGGCCCTGGTCTGCGGCGGCTACACCACCGGCGCCGCACTCGGCTGGGGAAGCCACGAAATGGCCCTGGTCATGGGCGACTTCGGGCTCGCCGCGGCCGCGTCCGCCGCCTCGGTCTCCGCCCTGCTGTACGCCCGGCGCCAGGCCGGGCCGCACCGCCCGGCCTGGCTGCTGTTCGCCTGCTCCTCCGCGATGACGGCCCTGGGCAACGGCATCTGGGGATGGTACGAAGTGGTGCTGCGCCGTCCCGTGCCGCAGACCTCCGCCGCCGACTTCTGCTTCCTGATGTTCGCCCCGCCCGCGATCATCGGGCTGCTGGTGCTCGCCAAACGCCCGGTGACCAGGGCGGGTTGGGTCTGCTTGGCGCTGGACACCTGGCTGATCGGCGGCTCGCTGCTCACCTTGTCCTGGAGCCTGGCGCTGGCCCGCACCGCCGCGATCGACGCTCCCAGCACCGCCCGGACGGCCCTGTCACTGGCCTACCCGCTGCTGGACATCGTGCTGGTTAGCATGGTGCTCGCGCTGCACTTCCGGCGCGCCGGGGTCAACCGCGCCGCCGTCAACACCGCGATCGCCGCCCTGGCGCTCACCGTGCTGTGCGACGCGCTGTTCACCTCGCCGCTGCTGCGCGCGCACTACCGCTCCGGCCAGGTGCTCGACGCCGGCTGGTTCGCCGGCAGCCTGCTGCTGGCGTACGCGCCCTGGGTCGGCGCGCGGCTGTACGCCCACCCGCACCCCGCCCGCCGGGCCGGCGCCACCACCCGCAAGGTCGCCACCTCGCTGACCGCCCTCACGCCCTACCTGGCGGCAGCCGTCTGCACCCTCGGCATCCTGTACAACGTGATCACCGGCCAGACGTGCGACCGCGTCGTGCTGCTCACCGGCTGCACCGTGGTGCTGGCGCTCGTGGTCCGCCAGGGCATCATGCTCCTCGACAACATCGCCCTCACCCAGGAACTGGCCCACAAGGAGAACCACTTCCGCTCCCTGGTGCAGGGCTCCAGCGACGTCATCATGATCGCCGCGCCCACCGGCGTGCTGCGCTACGTCAGCCCCGCCGCCCAGGGCGTCTACGGCCGGGACCCGGAGGAGATGGTCGGCACCGAGCTGGCCGCCCACATCCACCCCGAGGACCTGGGCCGCGTCCTGCACGAGGTGCGCCGCTTCCTGGCCGCCCCGCCCGGCGAGGAGCCGGCCACCCGCATCGAGTGCCGCATCCGCGCCGACCGCCACGGCTGGCTCGACATCGAGTCCAGCGTCACCCGCTACCAGGGCGGCCTGATCTTCAACAGCCGCGACATCACCGAACGCGTGCGGCTCCAGGCCCAGTTGCAGCACAACGCGTCCCATGACCCGCTCACCGACCTGCCCAACCGCGCCCTGTTCCTGGAACGGCTCGGCCGCGCGGTCGGCGGCCGGCGGGCCGGGGACGCCAGGGCCGCCGTGCTCTATGTGGACCTCGACGGCTTCAAGGCGGTCAACGACACGGTCGGCCACCAGGCGGGCGACGACCTGCTGATCCAGGCCGCCCGCCGGCTGCGGGACACCCTGCGCTCCGGCGACGTGGCGGCCCGCCTCGGCGGCGACGAGTTCGCCGCGCTCATCTCGGGCCCGGAGGCGGCCCCCGCCGCCGCGCAGGCGCCCGGGTCTCCAGGGCACCCCACGCACCCGGCGCACCCGGCGCACCCGGCGCACCCCGAGGGGAGCGCCGACCACGCCGGGGCCGCCCCCGGCCACCTGCCCTGTCCCGCCCACCCCGGCGGGCACCCGGGCCACTGCGCGTACCTCGGGCACGGTTCGATCCCCGGGCCCCGCGCGGCCCCCGCCGAGCCACTGCCCGCCCCCGACCCGGCCGCGGGCCCCGGTACCGGCCCTGGCACCGGCGCAAGCACCGGGCCGGCTCCCGGCGCCGCTGCCCCCGGCCGGCCCGCCGCCACCGTCGAGGACCGCGTCCGCGACATCGCCGACCGGCTGCGCGCCGTCCTCTCCGAGCCCTACCGGGTGGACGGCATCGAGGTCCGGGTCGGCGCCAGCGTCGGTATCGCCTTCGCCGAGCCCGGCGCCGCCCCCGGCGACGTGATGCGCCACGCCGACCTCGCGATGTACCGGGCAAAACAGGCCGGCAAGGGCCGCGTGGAGCTGTACGCCCCGCGGCTGCAATCCGACGCCGTGCGGCGCAACGAACTGGCCGGGCGGGTGCGCAAAGCCCTCGACGACGGCGAGTTCACCCTGCTGCACCAGCCCGTCGTGGAACTGGTCGGCGGCCGGATCACCGGCGTCGAGGCCCGCCCCCGCTGGCGCACCCCGCAGGGCATACTCTCCACGCCCGCCGAGTTCCTGTACTCCGGTGACGGCGGCGAGCGCGCGTTAGGGACCGGGCGCCTGCTGGACCGCCTGCTCGACCAGGCCGTCGAACAGGCCGCGCTGCGCTACGGCGCCGGCCACCGCGTCCCGGTCACCGTACGGCTGTCCGCCGGCCGTCTGCTCCACCGCGACCAGCCGGCCACCGGCATCGAGCGGCTGCTCGCCCGCCACGAGCTGCCGCCCAGCGGCCTGGTCGTCGAGGTGACCGGGGGCGACCCCCGGATCGCCCCCGAGGAGCTGGAGCGCCGGCTGACCGGCCTGCGCCGGCTCGGCGTGCGCATCGCGCTCGGCGGCTTCGCCGCCGGATACGGCGCGCTCGGCGCCCTGCGCACCCTCCCGGTGGACATGATCAAGCTCGACCGCGCCTTCACCGACGGCGTGGTCGAGTCCGGCCGGCTGCGCAAGATCACCGGCGGCCTGCTGGACATCGCCGCCGACCTCGGCATCCGCGCCGTCGCCGACGGCATCGACCGCCCCGAGCAGCTCCAGGCGATGCACGAGATGGGCTGCGCCCAGGGCCTGGGCATGGCCTTCTCCGGCCCGCTCGACGAGCACCACCTGCGCGGCTCGCTGGCCCGCGGCGGCTACCCGGTATGCTCGAATAATGAGACGCCCGTCCCACCGGCTTGACACCAAAGCGGGGGCGGGAGGAGGGTCGGAGCCATGCGCACCCGAATTCTCGTACTTGGAAAGCGCGTCGGCTGACCGAGGCCCCTACGCCTCGCACCGCACCGGCGCGCTCCCCTCGCTTGCCTCACGGCACGGGGGGTTTTTTGTTGCCCGGCGGCAGCCCGTCGCCGCCGGCCACCGCAGTACCAGAGCAGCGACGCACCACCGCAAACCCTCATCTTCGAGAGAAGAGAACGCAGATGACCGAGCAGGCCACCGGGTCCCACCACCCGCAGCGGAGCCGCAGCGCGGCGCCCGCCGCCCCCGCGGAGCGCATGACTGGTGCACAGGCCCTCATCCGCTCCCTTGAGGCCGTAGGCGCCGACACCGTGTTCGGCATCCCGGGCGGCGCGATCCTGCCGGCGTACGACCCGCTGATGGACTCCGTGAAGGTCCGCCACGTGCTGGTCCGCCACGAGCAGGGCGCCGGCCACGCCGCCACCGGCTACGCCCAGGCCACCGGCAAGGTCGGCGTGTGCATGGCCACCTCGGGCCCGGGCGCCACCAACCTGGTCACCCCGATCGCCGACGCGCACATGGACTCCGTGCCGATCGTGGCCATCACCGGCCAGGTCGCCTCGAAGTCCATCGGCACCGACGCCTTCCAGGAAGCCGACATCTGCGGCATCACCCTGCCGATCACCAAGCACAACTTCCTGGTCACCGACCCGGCCGAGATCCCGCGCACCATCGCCGAGGCGTTCCACATCGCCGGCACCGGCCGCCCCGGCCCGGTCCTGGTCGACATCGCCAAGGACGCGCTGCAGAACGAGACCACCTTCAGCTGGCCGCCGCAGCAGGACCTGCCCGGCTACCGCCCGGTGACCAAGCCGCACGCCAAGCAGATCCGCGAGGCCGCCCGGCTGATCAACGAGGCCCGCCGCCCGGTGTTCTACGTCGGCGGCGGCGTGCTCAAGGCCCGCGCCACCGCGGAGCTGCGCATCCTCGCCGAGCTGACCGGCGCCCCGGTGACCACCACCTTGATGGCGCTCGGCGCGTTCCCCGACAGCCACCCCCAGCACGTCGGCATGCCCGGCATGCACGGCGACGTCTCCGCGGTCACCGCGCTCCAGAAGTCGGACCTGATCGTCGCGCTCGGCGCCCGCTTCGACGACCGCGTCACCGGCCGGCTGGACACCTTCGCGCCGAACGCGAAGGTCGTGCACGCCGACATCGACCCGGCCGAGATCTCCAAGAACCGGATCGCCGACGTGCCGATCGTCGGCGACGCCCGCGAGGTGCTCGCGGACCTGATCGTCGCCGTCCAGTCCGACCACGAGGCCGGCCACCGCGGCGACTACACCGACTGGTGGCGGCAGCTGTCCTTCTGGCGCAACACCTACCCGCTCGGCTACGAGACGCCCGGCGACGGCAGCCTCGCCCCGCAGCAGGTCATCGAGCGGATCGGGCAACTCGCCCCCGAGGGCACCCTGTTCGCCGCCGGCGTCGGCCAGCACCAGATGTGGGCCGCGCAGTTCATCAAGTACGAGCAGCCCGGCACCTGGTTCAACTCCGGCGGCGCCGGGACCATGGGCTACGCGGTGCCCGCCGCGATGGGCGCCAAGGCCGGCCGCCCGGAGCAGACCGTGTGGGCGATCGACGGCGACGGCTGCTTCCAGATGACCAACCAGGAACTGGTCACCTGCGCGCTGAACAACATCCCGATCAAGGTCGCCGTCATCAACAACGGGGCCCTGGGCATGGTCCGCCAGTGGCAGAACCTCTTCTACGGCGAGCGGTTCTCCAACACGGTGCTGCACGACGGCGCCGAGCACGTGCCCGGCTCCACCCAGGGCGTCGGCTCCATCCGCAACCACGGCACCCGGGTGCCGGACTTCGTGAAGCTCTCCGAGGCGATGGGCTGCGTCGGGCTGCGCTGCGAGTCGCCCGACGAGCTGGACACGGTCATCGCCAAGGCGAACGAGATCAACGACCGCCCGGTGGTGGTGGACTTCATCGTGAACGAGGACGCCATGGTCTGGCCGATGGTCGCCGCCGGCACCTCCAACGACGAGATCATGGCCGCGCGCGACGTCCGCCCTGACTTCGGCGACAGCGAAAACGACTGAGCGAGCCGGGACGAGCGAAGGAAACCACTGACATGTCCAAGCACACCCTCTCCGTCCTGGTGGAGAACAAGCCCGGCGTCCTGGCCCGGATCACCGCGCTGTTCTCCCGCCGCGGCTTCAACATCGACTCCCTCGCGGTCGGCACCACCGAGCACCCCGAGATCTCCCGGATCACCATCGTGGTCAACGTGGTGGACCAACTGCCCCTCGAACAGGTCACCAAGCAGCTCAACAAGCTGGTCAACGTGCTGAAGATCGTCGAACTCGACCCGACGGCCGCGGTCGCCCGCGAACTCGTCCTGGTGAAGGTGCGGGCCGACAACGACACCCGCTCGCAGGTCGTGGAGATCGTGCAGCTCTTCCGCGCCAAGACCGTCGACGTCTCGCCGGAGGCCGTCACCATCGAAGCCACCGGCGGCGCCGACAAGTTGGAGGCCATGCTCAAGATGCTGGAGCCGTTCGGCATCAAGGAGCTGGTCCAGTCCGGCACCATCGCCATCGGCCGCGGCGCCCGCTCCATCACCGACCGGAGCCTGCGCGCGCTCGACCGCTCCGCGTGACGCGGCGGACGGCCCGGCGCGCGCGACCCGCGCGCGGGCCGATCCGCATGGCGAGACCCCGAAACCCCTTCCCGCCCACCGGCGTACGGTGGGCCGTACCAACCGAACCAAGGAGATACCCGAAGTGGCCGAGCTGTTCTACGACGACGACGCCGACCTGTCCATCATCCAGGGCCGCAAGGTCGCGGTCATCGGCTACGGCAGCCAGGGCCACGCCCACGCGCTGTCGCTGCGCGACTCCGGCGTCGATGTGCGCATCGGCCTGCACGAGGGCTCCAAGTCCAAGGCGCAGGCCGAGGAGCAGGGCCTGCGCGTGGTGACGGTCGCCGAGGCCGCGGCCGAGGCCGACGTCATCATGGTCCTGGTGCCGGACCCGATCCAGGCGCGCGTCTACGAGGAGTCCATCAAGGACAACCTCAAGGACGGCGACGCCCTCTTCTTCGGGCACGGCCTGAACATCCGCTACGGCTTCATCAAGCCGCCGGCCGGCGTCGACGTCTGCATGGTCGCCCCGAAGGGCCCGGGCCACCTGGTCCGCCGCCAGTACGAGGAAGGCCGCGGCGTGCCGTGCATCGTGGCCGTCGAGCAGGACGCGAGCGGCAACGGCTTCGCGCTGGCGCTCTCCTACGCCAAGGGCATCGGCGGCACCCGCGCCGGCGTCATCAAGACCACCTTCACCGAGGAGACCGAGACCGACCTCTTCGGCGAGCAGGCGGTGCTGTGCGGCGGCACCTCCGCGCTGGTCAAGGCGGGCTTCGAGACCCTGGTCGAGGCCGGCTACCAGCCGGAGATCGCGTACTTCGAGTGCCTGCACGAGCTGAAGCTCATCGTGGACCTGATGTACGAAGGCGGCCTGGAGAAGATGCGCTGGTCGGTCTCCGAGACCGCCGAGTGGGGCGACTACGTCACCGGCCCGCGGATCATCAACGAGAACACCAAGGCCGAGATGAAGAAGATCCTCGGCGAGATCCAGGACGGCACCTTCGCCAACAACTGGATCGCCGAGTACAACGCCGGCCTGCCGAAGTACAACGAGTACAAGAAGGCCGACGAGAACCACCTGCTGGAGACCACCGGCAAGAAGCTGCGCAAGCTGATGAGCTGGGTGGACGAGGAGGCGTAAGCCCCGCGGTCCGGGCCGTCCCGGACCGGCCCCCGCGCGCCTCGTTTCGTACACGACCCCGCCCCCGGCAGTGCCCCTGAACGGGGGATTCGGGGCGGGGTTTGTACGAAGCGACGCAACCCTTGAGGGTGATCCTTCCATTTCGGCGATGGCGCTGATCCACCCCGCCGATACACTCCCTTAACAAGCGCGTCAGGCTCACAGCGTCGTGCGTCTTCCACGCGGCATGCCATCCCCCGGATGGGTGGGCTTCTTCTTCGCCCACTACCCCGCCCTCCCAGGAGCGGCCCCACGGGACCGGCCGCCCCCGCAGGAACAAGTGAGGACCACGTGAGCCAGAAGCCTGTCGTACTCATCGCAGAAGAGCTGTCGCCGGCCACGGTCGACGCGCTCGGCCCGGACTTCGAGATCCGGCACTGCAACGGCGCGGACCGAGCCGAGCTGCTGTCCGCGATCGCCGACGTCGACGCCATCCTGATCCGCAGCGCCACCAAGGTGGACGCCGAGGCGGTCGCCGCCGCGGGCAAACTGCGGGTCGTCGCCCGCGCGGGCGTCGGCCTGGACAACGTCGACGTGGCCGCCGCCACCAAGGCCGGCGTCATGGTCGTGAACGCCCCGACCTCCAACATCGTCACCGCCGCCGAACTCGCCTGCGGGCTGATCATCGCCACCGCCCGGAACATCGCGCCCGCCAACGCGGCGCTGAAGGCCGGGGAGTGGAAGCGGAACAAGTACACCGGCGTCGAGCTGAGCGAGAAGACCCTCGGCGTGGTCGGCCTGGGCCGGATCGGTGTGCTGGTCACCCAGCGGATGTCGGCCTTCGGGATGAACGTCGTCGCCTACGACCCCTATGTGCAGCCCGCCCGCGCCGCGCAGATGGGTGTCCGGCTGCTCTCCCTGGACGAGCTGCTGGAGGTCTCCGACTTCATCACCGTCCACCTGCCGAAGACCCCCGAGACGCTGGGCCTGATCGGCGACGAGGCGCTGCACAAGGTCAAGCCGTCGGTGCGGATCGTCAACGCCGCGCGCGGCGGGATCGTCGACGAGGAGGCGCTCGCCGCGGCCCTCAAGGAGGGCCGGGTCGCCGGCGCCGGCCTGGACGTGTACGCAAAGGAGCCGTGCACCGACTCCCCGCTCTTCCAGTTCGACAACGTGGTGGCGACCCCGCACCTGGGCGCCTCCACCGACGAGGCGCAGGAGAAGGCGGGCATCGCGGTCGCGAAGTCGGTGCGGCTCGCGCTCGCCGGCGAACTGGTCCCGGACGCGGTCAACGTGCAGGGCGGCGTCATCGCCGAGGACGTCAAGCCCGGGCTGCCGCTCGCGGAGAAGCTGGGCCGGATCTTCACCGCGCTGGCCGGCGAGGTCGCCGCCCGCCTGGACGTCGAGGTCCGCGGCGAGATCACCCAGCACGACGTGAAGGTGCTCGAACTCAGCGCGCTCAAGGGCGTGTTCGAGGACGTGGTGGCCGAGACCGTGTCCTACGTCAACGCACCGCTGTTCGCGCAGGAGCGCGGGGTGGAGGTCCGCCTCACCACCAGCTCCGAGTCGCCCAACCACCGCAACCTCGTCACCGTGCGCGGCACCCTCGCCGACGGCACCGAGGTGTCGGTGTCCGGCACCCTGGCCGGCCCGAAGAACCTCCAGAAGATCGTCGCGGTCGGCGACGAGGACGTGGACCTGGCGCTCGCCGACCACATGGCGTTCCTGCGCTACACCGACCGCCCGGGCGTGGTCGGCACCGTCGGCCGCATCCTCGGCGAGGTCGGCGTCAACATCGCCGGCATGCAGGTCGCCCGCGCGGCCGCGGGCGGCGACGCGCTCGTCGCCCTCACCGTCGACTCCACCATCCCCGCCGGCGTCCTCACCGACATCGCCGACGAGATCGGCGCCACGTCCGCCCGCGCGGTCAACCTTACGGACTGATTCCGGACCGCGGTGGCGCGTAGGCTTGTCTTTATGACGTGACCAGAAAACACCGGTAGTACAAATCACTCGTTCGGGTGGTGGCGCCGGTGTTTTCTGGCGTTCATCTGATCAATGCCGACACGATCCCGTCCATGGGAGGACAGATGACTGCCGAAAAACTCCCGGACTGGGTTTTCCCCCCTCCGGGTGGCTTCACCGCGGACGACCTCGACCGCATCCCCGATCTCCCGCCGCACACCGAGCTGATCGACGGGAGCCTCGTTTTCGTGAGTCCGCAGAAGAGTTTCCATGCGCTGGTCCTGGACCTGCTGGTCCACGCGCTGCGCGGTTTCGCGCCGAAGGACCTTCGGGTGCGCCGAGAAATGACCATCGTGCTTGACAAGACCAACCGGCCTGAGCCGGACCTGACGGTCCTGCACGAACGTGCGGTGCCGAAGGCCGGACATGGTGAGACGAGCTACCGTGCCGAGGACGTGGTCCTCGCGGTGGAGGTGGTCTCGCCGGAGTCCGCCGACCGTGACCGTGAGCGCAAACCGCTGCTCTACGCACGTGCGGGAATTCCGCATTTCTGGCTGGTCGAGCGGACGGAAATCGGTCGCCCGGTGGTCCACACCTACGAGTTGGACCGGCTCGGCCACGCGTACGAGTTGACCGGCATCCACCACGACCGCCTCAAGGTCTCCGCCCCGTACACCATCGACATCGACCTGACCGAGATCGACCGCATGTAGCGCTGTCCGACCGTGCCGCCACGTCCCGCTACAGGCGGGCGGCCTTCAGTGCCATGTGGAGCAGCAGGCGGGACTCGCCGTCGGCCAGGTCGAGTCCGGTGAGCTGCTCGATCCGGGACAGGCGGTAGTAGAGCGTCTGGCGGTGGATCGCCAGTGCGGTGGCGGTCCGCCCGGCCTGGCCCGCGTGGTCGAGGAACACCTCGGCGGTGTGGGCGAGTTCGCGGTGCGCGTCGGTGAGCAGGGAGGCGATCGCCGGGTCCGGCGACGCCTCGGCCGGCAGCGCGGTGAGCAGCCGGTACGGCCCGATCCCCGACCACTTGGCGACCGGCCCGAGCAGCGGCTGCGCCCGGGCCGCCCGGGCGGACGCGGTCGCCTCCTGCCAGGCGCCGGGCAGCTCCGCCAGCGAGGTGCGCGCGTCGCTCACCCCCGCCACCGGCTCCTGCGCCCCGCCGGCCCCGTTCGCCTCACCCGGGCCGCCCGCCGCGACCGCGGCCAGCACCCGGGTCGCCGCCGTCCGCGCGGGCGCCAGCACCTGCGGCGAGCGCAGCCGCACCAGCACCGCCACCGCCGCCCAGCGCCCCCACCCCGGCACCCGGGCGATCGCCGCGGCGCCCGGCACGGTCCGCGCCCCGGGCAGGTCGTCGGCGCGGCCGGCCCAGCCCTCCGGCGGCGGCCCGGCCAGCCGCTTGCCGCCCCGCTCCGGCGGCCACACGCACACCAGCGCGTGCGGCTCGTCCGCGTCCGGCCCCAGCGCCTTGCGCAGCGCCTCCTCCGCGGTGTCCAGCGCGGCCCGGGTCGCCCCGGTGAGCAGCGCCCGCAGTGCCTGACCGGCCTCGGCCCCGGCCGCGGACATCGCCGCGAGCCGGTCCCCGATCCGCGCCGCGACCGCCATCGCCGCACCGAGCTGCCCGGGGGAGTGGTCGGCCTCGTCCAGCAGCCACACATAGCCGTAGACCACCCCGGCGTGCCGCACCGGCAGGCACAGCCGGCCGGTGAAGACCCCCGCGGACGGCGCCGCGGGGATGCGGACCGGGGCGGTGGCGCGGGCGATGCCGAACTGCTCGAACCAGGCGCGGACCTCCGCGGTGGAGCGCCGGGTCAGGATCGACCGGGTCCGCACCGGGTCGACCGCGGCCTCGTCGTCGCTGTCGTGCACACCGAACGCGATCAGCCGGAAGTCCCGGTCCTCCAGCGTCGCGGGCGCCCCGAGGAGCGCCGAGACCTCGTCCACCAGATCCTGGAAATCACCGTAGTCAGCGGCCACCCGTCCATTGTCCTCCACGGGCCTCATACATCTGTATGAGGGGTCGCACCCGGATGCGTGACAGGTGTCGATGGCCCACCGGGCGGGCCCGTACCTACATTCGCGGTGACGGCACGCGATCCGTGCCGCCGCCCCGGTGCGGCGGCCACCCCCGCCGCACCGGCAACCCGCCCATCCGCCCACCGGCCCCGCCCGGCGGTCCCACCGCCCCGGCAGCCCGCCATCCGCCAGGAGGCCCCAAGTGCTCGGTCCCGTGCTGCTCGCCGCGTCGCGCAGCGACCGGCTGCGCCGCGTCGTCGCCGCCGCCCCCGTCACCCGTCCGGTGGTGGACCGCTTCGTCGCGGGCGACGCGCTGCACCCCGCGATGGACACCGTCCACGCGCTGACCGCCGCCGGCCTGGAGGTCACCCTCGACCACCTCGGCGAGGACGTCACCGACCGCGCCACCGCCCGGCAGACCCGCGACGCCTACCTGCGGCTGCTGGAGACACTGGCCACCGCCGACCTCGGCGGGCGCGCCGAGGTGTCGGTGAAGCTCTCCGCCTTCGGCCAGGCGCTGCCCGACGGCGGCCACGACATCGCGCTGGAGAACGTCCGCGCGGTCGCCGAGCTCGCCACCGCGACCGGCACCACCGTCACCCTCGACATGGAGGACCACACCACCGTCGACTCGACGCTGGCGGTCCTGCGCGAGCTGCGCCGCGAGCACCCGCGCACCGGCGCGGTCCTCCAGTCGTACCTCTTCCGGACCGAGGCCGACGCCAAGGAGCTGGCCACCGTCGGCTCCCGGGTCCGGCTGGTCAAGGGCGCCTACAAGGAGCCCGCGCACGTCGCCTACCAGGACCGCAAGTCCGTCGACCGCGCCTACGTGCGCGCGCTGCGCATCCTCTTCGAGGGCGAGGGCTACCCCATGGTCGGCTCGCACGACCCGCGCATGATCGCCATCGCCCAGGAACTCGCCGCCCGCAACGGGCGGGCCGCCGGGTCGTACGAGTTCCAGATGCTCTACGGCATCCGCACCGCCGAGCAGCGCCGGCTCGCGGCGGCCGGCGAGCGCATGCGCATCTACGTCCCCTACGGCGCAGACTGGTACGGGTACTTCATGCGCCGCCTCGCTGAGCGCCCGGCGAACCTCGCCTTCTTCCTGCGCTCCTTCGCCCCCAGCCGCTGAACCGTTCCGCCGAACCGATCCGTCGAACCGTTCCGCCGAACCGATCCCACAAGGAGACACGCTCCATGGACGCTGTGACCCAGGTCCCCGCGCCGGTCAACGAGCCGGTGCACACCTACGCGCCCGGCAGCCCGGAACGCGCCCGGCTCGAGGCGAAGCTCAAGGAGCTGGCCGGCAACCCGATCGACCTGCCGCTGGTGATCGGCGGCACCGAGCGGATGGGGCGCGGCGAGCGGTTCGACGTGGTGCAGCCGCACCACCACGCGGCCCGGCTCGGCACCAGCGCCGCCGCCGACGCCCAGGACGCCCGGGACGCGGTGGACGCGGCGCTCGCCGCGGCCCCCGCCTGGCGCGCCACCTCCTTCGACGACCGCGCCGCGATCTTCCTGCGCGCCGCCGAACTGCTCTCCGGCCCCTGGCGCGAGACGCTCGTCGCCTCCACCATGCTCGGCCAGTCCAAGACGGTGCAGCAGGCCGAGATCGACAGCCCCTGCGAACTGGTCGACTTCTGGCGGTTCAACGTCCACTACGCCCGGCAGATCCTCGCCGAGCAGCCGGTGACGAACTCCCCCGGGGTGTGGAACCGCCTGGACCACCGCCCGCTGGAGGGCTTCGTCTACGCGATCACGCCGTTCAACTTCACCGCCATCGCCGGCAACCTGCCCACCGCGCCCGCGCTGATGGGCAACGTGGTGGTGTGGAAGCCGTCGCCGACCCAGACCCACTCGGCGCTGCTGGTGATGCGGCTGCTGAAGGAGGCCGGGCTGCCGGACGGCGTCATCAACCTCGTCACCGGGCGGGGCGAGGCCGTCTCGGAGGTGGCGCTCACCCATCCGGAGCTGGCCGGCATCCACTTCACGGGCTCGACCAGGACCTTCCAGTACCTGTGGCGGACGGTCGGCGAGAACATCGAGCGCTACCGCTCCTACCCGCGGATCGTCGGCGAGACCGGCGGCAAGGACTTCGTGGTCGCCCACCCTTCGGCGGACCCGGCGGTGCTGAAGACCGCGCTGACCCGCGGCTCCTTCGAGTACCAGGGCCAGAAGTGCTCGGCCTCCTCGCGCGCCTACCTGCCGCGCTCGCTGTGGGAGGGCGGCTTCAAGGAGGAGTTCGCCGCCGAGGTCGACGGCCTGGCCATGGGCGACGTCACCGACCTGAGCAACTTCCTGGGCGCGCTGATCGACGGCGCCGCGTTCGCCAAGAACAAGGCCGCGATCGAGCGCGCCAAGGCCGACCCGGCCGTCGAGGTGGTGGCCGGCGGCACGTACGACGACTCGGTCGGCTGGTTCGTCCGCCCGACGGTGCTTGTCGCCACCGACCCGGAGCACGAGATCTTCCGCGAGGAGTACTTCGGCCCGCTGCTGGCGGTGTACGTCTACGACGACAGCGACGAGGCGGCGTTCGACGCGATGCTCGACCAGATGGAGTCGGTCGCCTCCTACGCGCTGACCGGTTCGGTGATCGCCCGCGACCGGGCGGCCGTGGCCCACGTGATGGAGCGGCTGCGCTTCGCGGCGGGCAACTTCTACATCAACGACAAGTCGACCGGCGCCGTGGTCGGCCAGCAGCCGTTCGGCGGCGCGCGGGCCTCCGGCACCAACGACAAGGCGGGCTCCGCGCAGAACCTGCTGCGCTGGACGTCGACCCGCGCGATCAAGGAGGCGCTGGTCCCGCCGACGGACTACCGCTACCCGCACCAGGGCTGACCGCCCCCGCGCCACTGCCCCCGCCTCCCGGCCTCGGAGACGGGGGCAGTTCCCTGTCCGGCCCCTACACGGCCTCCGTACGGCCGAACGAACGGCCGGTCGTCTCAGATAGTAGGAAGTCCGAGTAAACCTGGGGACAGGGCGCGCGCTGTGTCCTAACTTTGAATGAGCCGAACGTTTCCCGCTCGACCGAGCGGACGGCGGATGCGAGCCAGGCGCCTCCAGGCGGGCCACCCCCGCGGCGCTGCTCTCCGCCCGCGTTCCTTGGCACGTCTCACCACCCGTCGGTACCACTCTTCAACGGAGTTGATTCCCATGGACGACGACGCCCGCCAGAACGCCCTGCGCGCCCTCCAGCGCTCCATGGACCGCCGCGACAACGGCGGCTCCACCGGCCACGAGCACTGAGCCGCGCGCATACCGCACGCGCCCAGAACGCACCGGAGATGCTGCGTCCGACATGCGGACGTGCTGTGTCATAGGTCAAGACGCGGAGTAGGGTGCCCCGCATGTCTCGCAGCATCAACCTCGCAGTGATCCCCGGCGACGGAATCGGTCAGGAAGTCGTCGCCGAAGGTCTCAAAGTCCTCGCCGCGGCGCTCCCGCAGGAAACCAAGCTGGAGACGAAGGAGTACGACTTCGGCGCCAAGCGGTACCACGCCACCGGTCAGACCCTCACCGACGCGGACCTGGCCGAGCTCAAGGCCCATGACGCGATCCTGCTCGGGGCGATCGGCGACCCGTCGGTGCCCTCCGGCGTCCTGGAGCGCGGCTTCCTGCTGAAGCTGCGGTTCGCCTTCGACCACTTCGTCAACCTCCGGCCCAGCAAGCTGTTCCCGGGCGTGGGCACCCCGCTCGCGGGCAGCCCGGACATCGACTTCGTGGTGGTCCGCGAAGGCACCGAGGGCCCCTACACCGGCAACGGCGGCGCGATCAGGACCGGCACCCCGGCCGAGGTCGCCACCGAGGTGAGCCTGAACACCGCCTACGGCATCGAGCGCGTGGTGCGCGACGCCTACGCCCGCGCCCAGGCCCGCCCGCGCAAGAAGCTCACCCTGGTGCACAAGAACAACGTGCTGGTGCACGCCGGCGGCCTGTGGACCCGGATCTTCGAGGCGGTCGGCAAGGAGTACCCCGAGGTCACCACCGACTACCTGCACGTCGACGCCACCATGATCTTCCTGGTGACGCAGCCCGAGCGGTTCGACGTGATCGTCACCGACAACCTCTTCGGCGACATCGTCACCGACCTCGCCGCGGCCGTATCCGGCGGCATCGGTGTGGCCGCGAGCGGCAACATCAACCCCAGCGGCGAGTTCCCGTCGATGTTCGAGCCCGTGCACGGCTCGGCGCCCGACATCGCCGGCCAGTCCAAGGCCGACCCGACCGCGACCGTGCTGTCCGTCGCGCTGCTGCTGCGGCACCTCGGCTACGACGCGGAGGCCGACCGGATCGACGCCGCCGTCCACGCGGACCTCGCCGAGCGCGCCGGCCGCCCGGCCCGCTCCACGGTCGAGATCGGCGACGCGCTGGCCGCGCGGGTGGCCGGCTGACGCGGGAAGCCGGCCCACCCGAGGTACCACCCGGCCCCGTCGCTGCGATAATCGGTGACGGGGCCGCTTCCTGGCGGGAAAGTAGGACGTCCTAGCAGTACGGTCGAGGGCGTCAGCGACACGGTGAAGGAACAGAAGATGACGACGCCCACGATCGAGTTGAAGCCCTCCGCGCACCCGTTGCCCGCGGTGGAGCGCGAAGCGATCCTGTCCGACCCCGGCTTCGGGCGGTACTTCACCGACCACATGGTCACCATCAAGTGGACCGACGGCCGCGGCTGGCACGACGCCCAGCTGGTGCCGTACGCGCCGCTGTCGGTCGACCCGGCGAACATGACGCTGCACTACGCCCAGACGATCTTCGAGGGCCTCAAGGCGTACCGCCAGCCCGACGGCGGCGTGGCCACCTTCCGGCCCGAGGCCAACGCGCGGCGCTTCCAGAACTCCGCACGGCGGCTGGCGATGCCGGAGCTGCCGGTGGAGACCTTCGTCGAGGCGTGCGACGTGCTGGTCCGCCAGGACAAGGACTGGGTGCCCAGCCAGGGCGAGGCATCCCTCTACCTGCGGCCCTTCATGATCGCCACCGAGGTCGGCCTCGGTGTCCGGCCCTCCCGCGAGTACCTCTTCCTGGTCATCGCCTCCCCGGCCGGCGCCTACTTCTCCGGCGGGGTCAAGCCGGTCTCGGTGTGGCTGTCCGAGGAGTACGTCCGCGCGGCCCCCGGCGGCACCGGCGCGGCCAAGACCGGCGGCAACTACGCGGCCTCCCTCGTCGCCCAGGCGCAGGCTGCCGAGCAGGGCTGCGACCAGGTGGTGTGGCTCGACGCGATCGAGCGGCGCTGGATCGAGGAGATGGGGGGCATGAACCTGTACTTCGTCTACGGCAACCGCATCGTCACCCCCTCGCTCAGCGGCTCGCTGCTGCCCGGCATCACCCGGGACTCCCTGCTCGCGATCGCCGCCGACCTGGGGTACGAGGTCGGCGAGGGCCGGATCAGCGTCGACGACTGGAAGCAGGGCAACGAGGACGGCACCCTCACCGAGGTGTTCGCCTGCGGCACCGCGGCCGTGATCACCCCGGTCGGCTCGATCAAGTCCACCCGGGCGAACTGGACGGTGGGCGACGGCGGTCCGGGCGAGGTCACCCTGCGGTTGCGCGAGGCCCTGCTCGACATCCAGACCGGCCACGCCCCCGACCCCCACGGCTGGATGCACCCCCTGGGCGCGTGAGCGCCGGTACGCTGCCGAGCCCCCCGCCTGCCGTGGCGGGGGGCTCGCCGTCCTGCTCAGAACGTGAGACGGCCACCCGTATGGCGGAAAGGTGTGCCACACTGCTCGCGTGTCCTCGTACGCCACGCTGATTATTGGCCGCAGGCACGCCGGTCCGCAGTGACGCTTCCGCTGAACCCAGGTGGAACCTCACCGTGCCCCAGACCCGCGTGCAGACCTCTCGCATCCGCGAGGGGTTTTTTCGTTTCCCGGCCCACCCGCGCCGGAGGCGGAACCGCACGAGGAGACTGGGGGCAAGTGGAGTCGGAACCTCCGGATGAACGCCGTCCGGGGCCAACCCCACCCACCCGACAGGAGTTGCAACCACCATGACCGCCGAACCCGACGACAGCTTCCACGTCTTCGACACCACGTTGCGCGACGGCGCGCAGCGCGAGGGCATCAACCTCACCGTCGCCGACAAGCTGGGCATCGCACGGCACCTGGACGACTTCGGCGTGGGCTTCATCGAAGGCGGCTGGCCCGGTGCGAACCCCCGCGACACCGAGTTCTTCGCCCGCGCCGCCGCTGAGCTGGACCTGAAGCACGCCACGCTGGTCGCGTTCGGCGCCACCCGCCGCCCGGGCACCAAGGCCGCCGACGACCCGCAGGTCAACGCGCTGCTGGAGTCCGGCGCCCCGGTCATCACCCTGGTCGCCAAGTCCCATGACCGGCACGTGGAACTGGCGCTGCGCACCACGCTGGAGGAGAACCTCGCGATGGTCCGCGACACCGTCGCGTACCTGGTCGAGCAGGGCCGCCGGGTCTTCGTGGACTGCGAGCACTTCTTCGACGGCTACCGCGCCAACCCCGGCTACGCCACCTCCGTGGTGGCCGCCGCCCACGAGGCCGGCGCGTCCGTGGTGGTGCTGTGCGACACCAACGGCGGGATGCTGCCCAAGCAGGTCCAGACCGTCACCGCGCAGGTGCTCGCCGACACCGGCGCGCGGCTGGGCATGCACGCCCAGGACGACACCGGCTGCGCGGTCGCCAACACCCTCGCCGCCGTCGACGCCGGCGCCACCCACGTCCAGTGCACCGCCAACGGCTACGGCGAGCGGGTCGGCAACGCCAACCTCTTCCCCGTCACCGCGGCCCTGGAACTCAAGCACGACCTGCGGGTGCTGCCCGAGGGCGCGCTCGGCGAGATGACCCGCATCTCGCACGCCATCGCCGAGATCGTCAACCTGCCCTCCTCCACCCACCAGCCGTACGTGGGCGTGTCCGCCTTCGCGCACAAGGCCGGGCTGCACGCCTCCGCGATCAAGGTGGACCCCGACCTCTACCAGCACATCGACCCCGAACGGGTCGGCAACACCATGCGGATGCTGGTCTCCGACATGGCCGGCCGCGCCTCGATCGAGCTGAAGGGCAAGGAGCTCGGCATCGACCTCGGCGGCGACCGCGAACTGGTCGGCCGGGTGGTGGCCCGCGTCAAGGAGCGCGAGCTGCGCGGCTACACCTACGAGGCCGCCGACGCGTCCTTCGCGCTGCTGCTGCGCGACGAGTTGCAGAGCGGCCACCCGGAGGGCCCGCGCCGCTTCTTCCGGATCGAGTCCTGGCGCGCCATCACCGAGGACCGCCCGGACGGCTCGCACGCCAACGAGGCCACGGTGAAGCTGTGGGCGAAGGGCGAGCGGATCGTCGCCACCGCCGAGGGCAACGGGCCGGTCAACGCGCTCGACCGGGCCCTGCGGGTGGCGCTGGAGCGGATCTACCCGCAGCTGGGCACCTTCGCGCTGGTCGACTACCGGGTCCGCATCCTCGAAGGCCGCTCCGGCACCGACTCGACCACCCGGGTGCTGATCACCACCTCCGACGGCGCGTCGGAGTGGTCCACGGTCGGTGTCGCCGACAACGTCATCGCCGCCTCCTGGCAGGCCCTCGAGGACGCCTACGCCTACGGCCTGATCCGGGCCGGCCTGGAGCCGCAGGACGAGGTACCGAGCACCTGACGCCGACTGACGCCGACTGACGCCGACTGACGCAGCCTGACGCCGCCTGATTCCGACCGGCCGCAGTGCCTCGCGGGCCGCGAAAACCGGTCGAGTCCGCGCCCGGCAGGCCCTAGCCTGCCGGGCGTGACAGCAACCGAGCAGCAGCAGGCATCCGTCCGTCCGGCGGAGGCCGCCGACGCGGCCGCCATCGCCCAGGTGCACATCACCTCGCGGGAAGCCGCGATGCCGTGGCTGCCGCCGCGCAGGCGTACCGACGCGGAGGTGGAGCGCTGGGTGCGCGAGGTGGTGCTCGCGCAGTCCGACGTCTGGGTCGCGGTCGACGGCGGCGGCACCGTCCTCGGATACGCGGCGGTGGAGGGGGAGTGGCTGGAGCACCTCTACCTGCTGCCCGGCGCGCGGCGGCGCGGCATCGGCTCGCTGCTGCTGGCCCGCGCGAAGGCGCACCGCCCGCACGGCCTGGATCTGCACGTCTTCCAGCGCAACACCGACGCTCAGGCGTTCTACGCGCGCCACGGCTTCACGGTGGTGGACCGCAACGACGGTTCGCGGAACATGGAGCGGGAACCGGACATGACGCTGCGCTGGACCCCGGTGACCAACGGCACACCTACTGACGGGTAACCGTCCGGTGCCCGCGGTCGTAGGGTGAGCGCCACACCCTCGACCCGACACCACCGGGAGATCGCATGCGCTCGGCGAAGGACTTCTTCCGCCCGCTGGCCGTGGGGGCGCCCACGCCCGTCAGGGACGTGCCGTTCCGCCCCTCGCGAATGATCCACTTCTTCGACCCGGGCAACGAGAAGATGGCGGCCAAGGTGCCCTCCCTCGCGCCGGCCGTCGACGTCCTGCTGGGCAACCTGGAGGACGCCGTCCCCGCCGACCGCAAGGAGGCGGCCCGGGCCGGCCTGGTGCGGACCGCCCGGGCCACCGACTTCGGCGACACCCAGCTGTGGACCCGGATCAACAGCCTCGACTCGCCCTGGGCGCTGGACGACCTGCTCACCCTGGTCCCCGAGATCGGCGACCGCCTCGACGTGGTGATGGTGCCGAAGGTGGAGGGCGCCCACGACATCCACTACGTCGACCGGCTGCTGGCCCAACTGGAGGCGAAGGCGGGGCTGGACCGGCCGATCCTGGTGCACGCCATCCTGGAGACCGCGGCCGGCGTCGGCAACGTCGAGGAGATCGCCGCCGCCAGCCCCCGGATGCAGGGCCTGTCGCTCGGCCCGGCCGACCTGGCCGCCAGCCGCCGGATGAAGACCACCCGCGTCGGCGGCGGCCACCCCGGCTACCTGGTCCGCGCGGACCCCGGCCCCGGCGGCGACGGCCCCCGGCCCACCTACCAGCAGGACCTGTGGCACTACACGATCGCCCGGATGGTCGACGCCTGCGCCGCGAACGGCATCCTGCCGTACTACGGGCCGTTCGGTGACATCAAGGACGTCACCGGCTGCGAGGACCAGTTCCGCAACGCCTTCCTGCTCGGCTGCGTCGGCGCCTGGTCGCTGCACCCGGTGCAGATCGACATCGCCAAGCGGGTCTTCTCGCCCGCCCCCGAGGACGTCGCCTGGGCCCGCCGGGTGATCGCGGCGATGGGCGACGGCACCGGCGCGGTGATGATCGACGGCAAGATGCAGGACGACGCGACGTACAAGCAGTGCCAGGTGGTCGCCGGACTCGCGGACACCCTGGCCGCCCGCGACCCCGAACTCGCCGCCGCCTACGCCGCCGCGGCCGACACCGCCGCCACCGAGGAGCCCGCCCGATGAGCACCGCCGCCGACCCCGCCGCCAACTCCGCCGCGCCCGCCGCCGCGCCGCGCCCCCGCCGCTCCGTGCTCTACATGCCCGGCGCCAACGAGCGCGCCCTGGAGAAGGCGAAGACCCTCCCCACCGACGCGCTCATCCTCGACCTGGAGGACTCCGTCGCCCCCGACGCGAAGGCCGAGGCCCGCGCGCGGGTCGCGGCCGCCGCCGCGAGCGGCGCCTACGGCCCGCGCGAGGTCGCCATCCGGGTCAACGCCCCCGGCACCGCCTGGCACGCCGACGACCTGGCGGCCGCCGCGGCCGCGGGCCCGGACGCGGTCGTCGTCCCCAAGGTGGACTCCGCCCGGACCGTACGGGAGGTCGTGGCGGCGCTCGAGGCGGCCGGCGCGCCGGAACACACCGCGCTGTGGGCGATGCTGGAGACGCCCGCCGCGCTCCTGGACGCGCGGGCGATCGCCGAGGCGTCCCCGCGGCTGACCGTCCTGGTGCTGGGCACCAACGACCTCGCCAAGGAACTGCACGCCGAGCACGTGCCCGGCCGGGCCCCGCTGCTGACCGGGCTCTCGCTGGCCCTGCTCGCCGCCCGCGCGGCCGGCAAGGTCATCTTGGACGGTGTCTACAACGACGTCCAGGACACGGCCGGCTTCGAGGCCGAGACCCGCCAGGCGCGGCAGCTCGGCTTCGACGGCAAGACCCTGATCCACCCCCGGCAGCTCGAACCCTGCAACCGGATCTTCGCGCCGGACCCGGCGGCGGTCGAGCGCGCCGAACGGATCATCGCCGCCTTCGAAGAGGCCACGTCACAGGGGCGCGGCGTGGTCACCGTGGACGGCCGGATGATCGAGAACCTGCACGTCGAAGAGGCCCGGCGGGTGCTGGCGCTGGCCGCCGCGGTCGCCGCCCGCTGACCCCCGGGCCACCCGCGGCGGCACGCAACCGCGCGGTGGGGCGGGCCCCGGCACCGGCCGCCGGACCCCGCCCCACCTCGCCGTCTGTCGGGACCCACCAGGCTGAGCCGTTGGACACTGTACGAAGTTGATGGCGCCTTCCGGCCCTTGACGCTCGTACTGTCGGTACATGACCACATCGCAAGAGCTGCCCGTCACGGCGAACGACGCCCGGGGGCGCGTCGAGGAGCTTCGTGCGATCCGCGAGGAGGTGCAGCGGGGGCCGAGCGAGAAGGCCACCGCGGCGCAGCGGGCCAAGGGGAAGCTGACCGCGCGCGAGCGGATCGAGCTGCTGCTCGACGAAGGCTCCTTTCGTGAGGTGGAGTCGCTGCGGCGGCACCGGGCCACGGGCTTCGGGCTGGAGGCGAAGCGGCCCTACACCGACGGCGTGATCACCGGGTGGGGGACCGTGCACGGCCGGACCGTGTTCGTGTACGCACACGACTTCCGGATCTTCGGCGGCGCGCTGGGCGAGGCCCACGCGCAGAAGATCCACAAGATCATGGACATGGCGATCTCGGCGGGCGCCCCGCTGGTGTCGCTCAACGACGGCGCGGGCGCCCGTATCCAGGAGGGCGTCTCGGCGCTCGCCGGCTACGGCGGCATCTTCCAGCGCAACACCCGGGCCTCCGGCGTCATCCCGCAGATCTCGGTGATGCTCGGCCCGTGCGCGGGCGGCGCGGCCTACTCCCCGGCGCTCACGGACTTCGTGTTCATGGTGCGGGAGACCTCGCAGATGTTCATCACCGGCCCCGACGTGGTGCAGGCGGTGACGGGCGAGGAGATCACCCAGAACGGCCTGGGCGGCGCCGACGTCCACTCGGCGGTCTCCGGCGTCTCGCACTTCGCGTACGACGACGAGCAGACCTGCCTGGAGGAGGTCCGCTACCTGCTGTCGCTGCTGCCGCAGAACAACCGGGAGAACCCGCCCGCCGCGGAGAACCAGGACCCGGTGGACCGCCGCGGCGACGTGCTGCTGGACCTGGTGCCGGCCGACGGCAACCGGTCGTACGACATGCACAAGGTGATCGAGGAGATCGTCGACGACGGCGAGTACCTGGAGATCCACGAGCGGTGGGCCACCAACCTCATCGTGGCGCTCACCCGGATTGACGGCCAGGTGGTCGGCGTCATCGCCAACCAGCCCGCCTCGCTCGCCGGCGTGCTCGACATCGAGGCGTCCGAGAAGGGCGCGCGCTTCGTGCAGATGTGCGACGCGTTCAACATCCCGATCATCACCCTCCTGGACGTCCCCGGCTTCCTGCCCGGCGTCTCGCAGGAGCACGGTGGGATCATCCGGCACGGTGCGAAGCTGCTGTACGCGTACTGCAACGCGACGGTGCCGCGGATCTCGCTGATCCTGCGGAAGGCGTACGGCGGCGCCTACATCGTGATGGACAGCCAGTCGATCGGGGCGGACCTGACGTTCGCCTGGCCGACGAACGAGATCGCGGTCATGGGCGCGGAGGGCGCCGCGAACGTGATCTTCCGCCGGCAGATCGCCGAAGCCGACGACTCCGACGCGATGCGCGCCCGCATGGTCAAGGAGTACAAGGCCGAGCTGATGCACCCGTACTACGCCGCCGAGCGCGGCCTGGTGCACGACGTCATCGACCCGGGCGAGACCCGCGAGGTGCTCGCCCGCTCGCTGGAGATGCTCCGCACCAAGCACGCCGACCTGCCGTCCCGCAAGCACGGCAACCCCCCGCAGTGACCTCCCCGACCAGGACCGCCCAGGCGGCCCACCTATTGGAGACCATCGTGAGCACTCCCACCGATTCGCTGGTGCGCGTCGAGAAGGGGCACGCGGCACCCGAGGAGGTCGCCGCACTGACCGCGCTCCTGCTGGCCCGCGCCGCCGCCGGCGGCTCCGCCGCCCCGGCCGCGCCCACCCCCCGCTCCACCGCCGGCTGGCGCCGCCTGGAGCGCACCCCGGGCTTCCGCGCGCCCCACTCCTGGCAGGGCTAGCCGGCCCTCCGCGGTGCCCCGTCCTGTGATGCACGGGACCTTGCGGTCCGCGGTGGCTGGCCGCGCAGTTCCCCGCGCCCCTGGGTAAGTGCGGCCACCACCGGGCCTGCCCCGGAGGAACCCGGGCATATCAAGGGGCGCGGGGAACTGCGCGACCAGCCCACCACCGGCGGGTGGTCCCGGAACCGACAGGGACCACCCACCCCGGAGGGTCAGGCCAGCTTCGCCAGCGCAGCCTCGATCCGCGCGAGGGTGCGCTCGCGCCCCAGCACCTGGAGCGACTCGAACAGCGGCAGCCCGACGGTGCGGCCGGTGACCGCGACCCGCACCGGAGCCTGCGCCTTGCCGAGCTTGAGGCCGTGCGCCTCGCCGGCCGCGAGCACCGCCTCCTTCAACGACTCCGCGGCGGACCAGTCCGCCGCGGCCAGCTGCTCCCGGGCCGTGCGCAGCAGCGCGTCGGACCCTTCCTTCATCGCCTTCGCCCAGGACGCCTCATCGTCGACCGGCTGGTCGAGGAAGAGGAAGTCCACGTTCGCGGTGATGTCGGAGAGCACCGTGACCCGGGTCTGCGCGTAGGGCGCGATCGCCTGCCACGCCGCCTCGTCGAAGGACTCCGGCGCCCAGGGCGCGAACGGCGCCTGGAGCCAGGGCGCGCACGCCTCGGTGAACTCCTTCACGCCCAGCCGCCGGATGTGGTCGGCGTTGATCGCCTCGGCCTTCTTCAGGTCGAAGCGCGCCGGGTTGGCGTTGACGTCGGAGATCTCGAACTTCGCCACCATCTCCTCGATCGAGAAGACGTCCTGGTCGGCGGAGAACGACCAGCCAAGCAGCGAGAGGTAGTTGAGCAGCCCCTCGGGCAGGAACCCGCGCTCCCGGTAGAGGTTGAGCGACGCCTGCGGGTCGCGCTTGGAGAGCTTCTTGTTGCCCTCGCCCATCACGTACGGCAGGTGGCCGAAGGCGGGCACGGACCGGGCGAGGCCCAGCTCGATCAGCGCGCCGTACAGCGCGATCTGCCGCGGGGTGGAGGAGAGCAGGTCCTCGCCGCGCAGCACGTGCGTGATCTCCATCAGCGCGTCGTCCACCGGGTTGACCAGGGTGTACAGCGGCGCGCCGTTGGCCCGCACGATGCCGTAGTCCGGCACGTTCTCCGGGGTGAAGGTCAGCTCGCCGCGGACCAGGTCGGTGAAGGTGATCGGGTGGTCCGGCATCCGGAAGCGCACGATCGGGGCGCGGCCCTCGGCCCGGTAGGCGGCCGTCTGCTCGGCGCTGAGGTCCCGGCAGTGGCCGTCGTACCCGGAGGGGCGGCCGGCGGCGCGGGCGGCCTCGCGGCGGGCCTCCAGCTCCTCGGTGGTGCAGTAGCAGTCGTACGCGTGCCCGGCCTGCTTCAGCCGCTGTGCCACGTCGGCGTAGACGTCCATCCGCTGGGACTGCCGGTAGGGCGCGAACGGGCCGCCGACCTCCGGGCCCTCGTCCCAGTCCAGGCCGAGCCAGCGCATCGAGTCCAGCAGCGCCTGGTAGGACTCCTCGGAGTCGCGGGCCGCGTCGGTGTCCTCGATGCGGAAGACCAGGGTGCCCTGCTGGTGCCGGGCGAACGCCCAGTTGAACAGCGCGGTGCGGACCAGCCCGACGTGCGGGTTGCCGGTGGGGGAGGGGCAGAACCGGACGCGGACGGCGGAGCCGGAGCCGGAGTCGGAGGAGCCGCCGGAAGCGGGGGCGGAGGGTGCAGGAGTTGCGCTAGCCACGCGAGATCACCTTGTTGGTGAGAGTGCCGATGCCTTCGATGGTGACGGCGACCTCGTCGCCGGGGAGCAGCGGGCCCACGCCCGCGGGGGTGCCGGTGAGCAGGACGTCGCCGGGCAGCAGCGTCATCGCCTCGGTGATGTTGACGATCAGGTCCTCGATCGAGTTCAGCATCTGCCGGGTGCGGCCGGCCTGGCGCAGTTCGCCGTTGACGGTCGCGGTGATCGCGAGGTCGCCGGCCGCCTCCAGGTCGATCGAGGTCTCGATCCAGGGACCGAGCGGGCAGGAGGAGTCGAAGCCCTTCGCCCGCGCCCACTGCTTCTCGGACCGCTGGGTGTCGCGGGCCGTCACGTCGTTGGCGCAGGTGAAGCCGAGGATCACGTCCTTGACCCGCTCCCGCGGCACGTCCCGGCACAGCCGGCTGATCACGACCGCCAACTCCGCTTCGTGGTGCACCTCCTGGGAGAAGGAGGGGTACACGATGGGGTCGCCGGGGCCGATCACCGAGGTCGAGGGCTTGAAGAACGCCCAGGGCGCGTCCGGCACCTCGTTGCCCAGTTCCGCGGCGTGGGCCGCGTAGTTGCGGCCGATGGCGACCACCTTGTTGGGCAGGACCGGCGGCAGCAGCCGCACCTTGTCCAGCGGGACCTTCGTGCCGGACAGCTCGAAGTCCGCGAAGGGCACGCCCTTCATGATGTCGACGGAGAGAGCCTCGGGACCGCCGGCCGGGTCGCCCTCGACCGCTCCGAACGCCACGTTGCCGTCGATGGAGAACCTGACGATGCGCATGCCTTCACCCTAGCGGCCGGGCCGCCTCCCACCGGACCGAGGCGATCGCCGCAGGTCAGTGCCGTTCAGGGGGCGATGCGCGGCTTCGGCAGCTCGTTGAGCTTCGTACGGCGCGGGTTCGCGGTGGTCCGCGGCAGCACGGCGGCCGCCGCCGCTTCCGCGGCCTCGGTGTCCGCCGTCGCCACCGGGGCGGGCGAGCCGAGGAGTTCGGACGCGTCCTTTAGGTGCGCGAGAGTGGTGCGCCGCGGGTTGGCGATCATCTGTGGGGACCTCGGGTCTCGACGGGGGAGCGGGACACGGCGGCTCACACAGCCGCCTCCCGGATAAAGCACCAGGTTAGTGGGGGCTCTTCCCACGGCAGCCGGGCGCAGACATCTGACGGTGTGTGATTTTGCTCACGAACTCCACCGCATACCACGCCTTTCGGACAACCGACTCGGTAGCAGGAAAGCCGCAAAAGCCGTGAAGGCCGGGAAAAGTCCGTCGCGCGGCGTGACGGGCACGCTCTGACACCCCTCCGTGCGGTTACGCGAGCGGCCCGTATTCGCCCCATATCACCGCCCTGACGCTCGACGCAGTGTGCATGGTCCGTCGCGATCGGTGACGCATTCCAACAGGTCGGCAACGGGCCTTGTTGCGAGATCAGGCACTGTGCTGGAATTCCCCGAACCGCTGCATCACAACGAACCGGCGCGCAGGGGGCGCGGACGGAACACCGTGCGGCGGTGAAGGGCACACCAGCCGTCCCGTGACCCGGGTCGGCCCGAGCCCCCATGACTCGACACCGTCCCCGCAGCCTCACGGCGGGGGACGCCTGGTCCAGAGGTTGCGACGCTAGTGCAGGGACGTTTCAAGAGGGACAGCGGCGCTGCGGGCGAATCGGAGCAGCCCGGCGGGGCCGGCAACGGCTCCAAGGCCGCCGCCGACTCCGGAACCGCCACGCCGGGTACCACTGCGGCCCCCGGGCGGATGAGCATGCCCAGCGGCTTGGAAGCCGGCAAGATCACCGGCCTCGACGGCAAGCCCGGCCCCCGAATAGCCATGCGCAACTGGCGCATCAGCACCAGACTCATCTCCCTGCTCGCGCTCCCCGTGGTCACCGCCTCCGCGCTCGGCGGCCTGCGCATCAACAACTCGCTGGACAACATCCACCAGCTCGAGCACATGAAGACCCTGACCGACATCACCGAGCAGGCCACCAACCTGGCCGCCGCGCTCCAGGAGGAGCGCGACAGCTCGGCGGGCCCGCTGTCGGCCAACCAGAAGAACAACGACGCGGTCGCCGCCTCCCGGCAGGCCACCGACCGCGACCTCAAGCTCTACGAGCAGGCGACCGACGGCATCTCGGACGACGACCCGGTCTTCAGCGGAGTCCGCGCCACCCTGGTCGCCATCGGCGGCCAGCTCGCCAACCTCAACGAGATCCGCAGCGAGGCATACACCTCCCAGTCGGGCATCGCGCAGACCGTCTCCGAGTACGACGGCCTGGTCACCTCGCTGCTGTCGCTCTCCCAGGACATGGCGCAGGCCACCAGCAACTCCGAGATGATCAAGGCGACCCGCGCCCTGTCGGCGTTCTCCTCCGCCAAGGAGTACGAGTCGATGCAGCGCGCGGTGATCAGCGCCGCGTTCGCCAGCGGCGGCAAGCTCAACGCCGACGAGTACCAGTCGGTGAAGTGGTCCGCCGCGGACGAGAACACCGCGATCACCCGCTTCATGAAGGTCTACGGCACCGACGCCGCCTCGCTGCTGCGCCCGATCCAGGGTGACAACGACACCATCGCCGCCCACGACAACGAGCGTGAGCGGATCGCGAGTTCGCAGAGCGCGATCACCAAGATCAACAGCTCGTACCTGGACTGGGACGACGCGGCGAAGACCAAGATCGACGCGATGAACCAGATCGAGCGCTCGCTGCTCAGCGAGATGCAGCAGAAGTCGCTGCACCTCCAGAGCGAGGCGAAGCGCGAGGCGCTGATCTCCGGCGCGATCATCCTGCTCGTGCTCGGCGTCGCCGTCGTCGGCGCGTTCGTCGTCGGCCGCTCGATGGTCCGCTCGCTGCGCCGGCTCCAGCAGACCGCCCAGGACGTCGCCCAGAAGCGGCTGCCCGAACTGGTCAAGCAGCTCTCCGACACCGACCCGCAGGACGTCGACACCTCGGTCGAGTCGATCGGCATCAACAGCCGCGACGAGATCGGCCAGGTGGCCCGCGCGTTCGACGAGGTGCACAGCGAGGCGGTCCGGCTCGCCGCCGAACAGGCGCTGCTGCGGGGCAACGTCAACGCGATGTTCACCAACCTCTCGCGCCGCAGCCAGGGCCTCATCCAGCGCCAGCTGTCGCTCATCTCCGAACTGGAGTCGCGCGAGGCCGACCCGGACCAGCTCTCGTCGCTGTTCAAGCTCGACCACCTCGCGACCCGTATGCGCCGCAACGGCGAGAACCTGCTGGTCCTCGCCGGCGAGGAGCCCGGCCGCCGGTGGACCCGCCCGGTCCCGCTGGTCGACGTGCTGCGCGCGGCCGCGTCCGAGGTGGAGCAGTACGAGCGGATCGAGCTGACGTCGGTGCCCTCGGCGGAGGTCACCGGCCGGATCGTCAACGACCTCGTCCACCTGCTCGCCGAGCTGCTGGAGAACGCGACGTCGTTCTCCTCCCCGCAGACCAAGGTGCGGGTCACCGGCCACTCGCTGCCCGACGGCCGGGTGCTGATCGAGATCCACGACACCGGGATCGGCCTGTCCCCCGAAGACCTCGCCGACATCAACGAGCGGCTGGCCAACCCGCCGACCGTGGACGTCGCGGTCTCCCGCCGGATGGGCCTGTTCGTGGTCGGCCGGCTGTCCCTGCGGCACGGCATCCGCATCCAGCTGCGCCCCTCCGACTCCGGCGGCACCACCGCGCTGGTCATGCTGCCGGTCGACGTCACGCAGGGCGGCGCCAACGCGAAGGGCGGCGCCGCTCCCGGGGCACGCCCCGCGGGCGCCGCGGGCGGCAGCGCCGCCACCGGCATCGCGAACGCGTTCGGCAACGCCGGCAAGGGCGGCCGCGGCGCGGCCCAGGTCGGCCAGGGCGGGGCGCGCCCCGCGCTGCCCGGCCGGCAGCCGGGCGCCTCCGGCGGCCCGGGCGGCAACGCCGGCCCCGGCGGTCCCGGCGGCGGCCCGCGCTGGGCCGCGCAGGGCAACCAGCAGCAGGGCCTGGGCGAGGACACCCCGCGCGGCCACGAGGAGGTCGAGGCGCCCGCGTTCGACGCCTTCGACCAGTCCGGCCCCGGCAGCCGCCCGCAGCCCCAGCAGTCCGGTCCCGGCTGGCCGGGCCAGGGTCAGGGTCAGGGTGCGGGTCAGGACCAGGGCTCCGGCCGGCCGTCCGGCCCCGGCGGCTTCCCGACCCCGCAGCCGCAGAACACCGGCCCCAACGGCTTCCGCTCCGACGTCTTCGGCGGCCGCCCCGGCCCCTTGCAGCGCTCCGGCGGCCCCGGGGCGACCCCCGCGGCCGCCTCGGGTGGTCCTGGCGGTCCCGGCGACACCGGCCAGTTCCCCGCCGTCCGCGCCGACGGCCCCGCCGCCGGCGGCCAGGGCGACGGCTCCCGCGGCCGCCTCCCGCAGCGCGGCCAGCGCGCCCCCCAGGCCAACTCCGGTGACACGGGCTCCTTCCGGCTGCCGGGCGGCCCCGGCGACACCGCGCAGTTCCCGCCGATCCGTGACGAGAACCCGCCGCAGGGCCAGGGTGCCGGTCGTCCGGGTGACACGGGTTCCCTCCGGCTGCCGGGTGGTCCGGGTGACACCGGCCAGTTCCCGGCGGTGCGTGACGAGAACTCGCCGCAGGGTCAGGGTGCCGGTCGTCCGGGTGACACGGGCTCCTTCCGGTTGCCGGGTGGTCCGGGTGACACCGGTCAGTTCCCGGCGGTGCGTGACGAGAGCGGCCTGCAGGGTCAGGGTGCCGGTCGCCCCGGTGACACGGGTGCCTTCCGGCTGCCCGGCGGTCCTGGGGACACCGCGCAGTTCCCGCCGATCCGTGACGAGAACCCCCCGCAGGGCCAGGGCGTCGGCCGCCCCAGTGACACGGGTGCCTTCCAGGTGCCCGGCGCTCCCGGCGACACCGGCTCTTTCCCCCTGCCGGGCGGTCCTGGCGACACCAGCCAGTTCCCCGCCGTGCGCGACGGCAGCCTGCCGCAGGGCCAGGGTGCCGGTCGTCCCGGTGACACGGGTGCCTTCCCCCCGCCGGGCGGTCCTGGCGGCCCCGGCGACACCAGCCAGTTCCCCGCCGTGCGCGCCGAGGACGGCTCCGGGGCGTACCCGGCGCAGCAGCCCGGCCCCGCACCGGCCGGGGGACTGCCGCAGCGCGGCCCGCGCGGGCCGCAGGGCACCCCCGGCTGGAGCCCGCAGGGCGGCCAGGGCCAGGGCGGCCCCGCGCAGCAGCCGCAGGACCCGTACAGCACCGGCGCGCTGCCGGTGCCGGGCCACGGCGACACCGGCGGGTCGTACCCGGCGGTGCCCCAGTCGCCGTTCCAGGACGAGCTGGGTCCGCTGCCCGTGCCGCGCCAGGAGCCGCAACTGCCCGGCCCGGCCGAGCCGATGGCGCTGCCGCCGGCCCCGACCCGGGGCGACGAGCCGACGCCGATCTTCTCGTCGATCGAGTCCGACTGGTTCCGCACCGGCCAGGCCGAGCGGATGCAGCAGATCCACGTCGAGCAGGGCCTGCGCGGCCAGCAGGCGCCGCCGCCCCGCCCGGTGGGCCGCACCGCGCCGCCGCAGCGCCCGCGCACCGACCGGCCCGGGCCGGCCCCGGCGGGCGGCCCGCAGCGGCTGTCCGGCGGCCCGCAGCCGGCCGTCCAGGCCACCTCGGCGCCCGGCGGCCCGGCGGCGCCCGGCGGCGCGCAGAACGGCGCCCAGGCGCCGTCCGCGCCCGCGGCGCAGCCGCTGCCGCGCGAGACGCCGAACTGGCGCACCTCGCCCAACGACGCGCTGCGTCAGCGGGCCGAGGCCATCCGGGAACCCACCGCGGGCGGGGTCACCCCCTCCGGCCTGCCGCGGCGCGTTCCCCGGGCGAATCTCGTCGCGGGCGGCGCGGCCCCCCAGCAGGCCCCCCAGGGCGGCCCGCAGGTCTCCCGCGCCCCCGACGACGTGCGCGGACGTCTGACCAACCTCCGCAGGGGTATCCAGCAGGGCCGCCAGGCCGGCGGTACCGGTACCACCGACGGCCGTGGTTTCGGCATGAACAACCAGGAGCGCTAGTTGAGTGCGATGAGCCAGGCGGCACAGAATCTGAACTGGTTGATCACCAACTTCGTGGACAACACCCCTGGGGTGTCCCACACGGTGGTGGTCTCCGCCGACGGCCTGCTGCTCGCGATGTCTGATGGTTTTCCGCGTGATCGTGCGGATCAGTTGGCGGCGGTGGCCTCGGGGTTGACGTCGTTGACGGCTGGTGCCTCCCGGATTTTCGAGGGGGGGAGTGTGAACCAGACGGTGGTGGAGATGGAGCGGGGTTTCCTGTTCATCATGTCGGTGTCGGACGGTTCGTCGCTGGCGGTGCTGGCGCATCCGGAGTGCGACATCGGCCTGGTGGGCTACGAGATGGCCCTGCTCGTCGACCGGGCGGGCGCCGTCCTCACCCCCGACCTCCGCGCCGAGCTCCAGGGCAGCCTGCTCAACTGAGTACCGCCCGCCCGCTGTTCACCCGCACAACAGATCGTTCCCGTACTTCCGCACCAGCAAGAGCACTGCCCGGACACGGAGGACCCTCATGACCCCGCCACCCGCCTCGCCGGGCCCGTACGGCGCGTCCCACCATGCGCCGTACGGGGTGGAAGGCGACCAGCCGCTGGTGCGGCCGTACGCCATGACCGGTGGCCGCACCCGGCCGCGCTACCAGCTCGCGCTCGAGGCCCTGGTCAGCACCACCGCCGACCCGGCGCAGTACGCGGGACTCCTTCCCGAGCACCAGCGGATCTGCCATCTGACGCGTGAGATCAAGTCGGTGGCCGAGATCTCGGCGCTGCTCGCGATACCGCTCGGGGTGGCCCGGATTCTCGTGGCCGACCTCGCCGAGGCCGGCATGGTGGCCATCCACCAGCCCGGCAGCGGCGACGCGGGCGGCCAGCCAGACGTGACATTGCTTGAGAGGGTGCTCAGTGGACTTCGGAAGCTCTAGGCCGCAACCGCAGCAGGCGGCGTACGCTGCGCCGCCGGTGCGGTCGACCACCTCCGCGAAGATCGTGGTGGCGGGTGGCTTCGGCGTGGGCAAGACCACGTTCGTCGGTGCGGTGTCGGAGATCAACCCGCTGCGCACCGAGGCCGTGATGACCTCGGCGTCGGCCGGTATCGACGACCTGAGCCACGTCCAGGACAAGACCACCACCACGGTGGCGATGGACTTCGGCCGCATCACGCTCGACGACGACCTGATCCTCTACCTGTTCGGCACCCCCGGCCAGGACCGGTTCTGGTTCATGTGGGACGACCTGGTGCGCGGCGCGATCGGCGCCGTGGTGCTGGTCGACACCCGGCGGCTGGCGGACTGCTTCCCGGCGGTCGACTACTTCGAGAACAGTGGACTGCCGTTCGTGATCGCGCTCAACGGCTTCGACGGCCACCAGCCGTACCGGCCGGAGGAGGTGCGCGAGGCGTTGCAGATCGGCCCGGAGGCGCCGATCATCACCACCGACGCCCGGCACCGCGGCGACGCGAAGAGCGCGCTGATCACGCTGGTCGAGCACGCGCTGCTGGCCCGCCTGAAGTAGCGCGCAGCTGCGGGCGGACACCGCCGACGCAAGGCCGAGGGCCCGTTATGTCACACGACATAGCGGGCCCTCGGCCTTCCATAACATTTCGAGAGAGTTTCCTTCAGGTGGCGAACACGGCTCGCGCTCGATCAGTGCCGCCGCGTGTACGTCTGTCATATGGTTTGCTCGGCCTTTGGACTTATGCCCTTTTTATCTCTAGCCTTCTGGCGTGATCCGCCGGACGCCGGACGTTTCCGGACGTTTGGCGTGCACCTGCATGGCGTGCTGGAATGCGCAGACCTGAGTGCGGGAAGCGCAGGAAGCGCAGGGAACGGCCGTCGTTGTCGCGTCGTCGCCGAGAGGTTGTTGGTCCAGTGAGGAATACGAGGCGAGTCGAGGCGGGTGCCGACCGGGGCCCGCGGGGGAACTTCACTCCGCCGCAGCGCACCGGGGGCACCCCGGAGCCGGTGGCCGAGGACCTGCCGGGGCCGGGGCGCCGCTTCGGCATGCGCAACTGGCGGATGGCCACCCGGCTGAACGCGATCCTCCTGATACCGGTGCTCGTCGCCCTCGTCCTGGGCGGCTTCCGCGTCAACAGCTCCGTCACCACCTGGCAGCAGGCCGACGACGCGGTGCGCACCGCGAAACTGGTCCGCGCCGCCGCCACCTACAGCAACGCGCTGGAGAACGAGCGCGACACCACCGTGGTCCCGCTGCTGGAGGGCCACCGCACCGCGTCGAGCGTGTCCGCCGCGTACGCCGCCACCGACGCCGCCGCCCGCGCCTTCGACAGGGCCGCGGTCGGCATACCCGACGGCGCCGACCTCCGGCGCCGCATGGCCAGCTTCCGCAGCGTCGAGCCGCAGCTGTCCTCCCTGCGCAAGTCCGCCTTCACCGGCCAGCTCTCCGGCGTGCAGACCGAGGAGTGGTACGTCAAGATCCAGCACCCGCTGAGCGAGCTGTCCAACGAACTCGGCTTCGGCACCGGCAACAGCGCCTCCTACGGCCGGACCCTGTACGCCGTCTCGCTCGCCAAGGCCGCCGAGTCGCTGACCCGCGCCATCGGCACCCACATCCTGGTCGAGAAGCACCCCACCTCCCAGGAACTCGCCCTCCAGAAGACCGCGCTCGGCTCCTACCAGTACCTGGAGGGCATCGCGCTGGAGGAGTACGACGGCGGCGGCAGCACCGCCGACCAGGCCCGGCTGAAGGCCGCGCAGGACGCCGCGGTGAAGAAGGGCCAGGCCCAGGTCACCGCCGCGCTGAGCAAGGCGAAGGCGAACCACACCGCGTACATCGTGCCGCCGGACCTGACCCGGATGGTCACCGACCTGACCGACCCGGCCTACACCGTCACCCGGCTCAACGCCGAGGGCGTCACCCCCGCGTCCTACCTGTCCGCCGCCACACTGTCGTTCGACGCCTACCGCTCGGTCGAGACCCAGCTCGCCGACCAGGCGGCCGCCGACTCCGCGCGGGTGGCCGCCCACGCCAAGCGCGACGTCTTCATCAACTCCGCGCTCGTGCTGGTCGCGCTGATCATCGCGTTCATCGTCGCCGCCCTGATGGCCCGCGCGATGTCCCGCAGCATGCGGCGGCTGCGGACCGCCGCGTTCGACATCGCCGAGACCCGGCTGCCGGCGCTGGTCGACCAGCTCTCCCGCACCGACCCCGGCCGGGTGGACACCCAGGTCGCGCCGATCCCGATCACCACCCGCGACGAGATCGGCGAGGTGGCCCGGGCCTTCGACCAGGTGCACCGCGAGGCGGTCCGGCTCGCCGCCGAACAGGCGCTGCTGCGCGGCAACGTCAACGCGATCTTCACCAACCTCTCGCAGCGCAACCAGGGCCTCATCCAGCGCCAGCTGACCCTGATCACCGAGCTGGAGAACAACGAGGCCGACCCCGACCAGCTGGCGAACCTCTTCCGGATGGACCACCTGGCCACCCGTATGCGGCGCAACGGCGAGAACCTGCTGGTCCTCGCCGGCCAGGAGCCCGACCGCCAGTGGAACCAGCCGGTACCGCTGGTCGACGTGCTGCGCGCGGCCGCCTCCGAGGTGGAGGCGTACGACCGGATCGAACTGGTCGGCATACCCGAGACCGACATCCACGGCAGCGCGGTCAGCGACCTGGTGCACCTGCTCGCCGAACTGCTGGAGAACGCCACCACCTTCTCCTCCCCGCAGACCAAGGTGCGGGTCACCGCCACCCGGCTGCCCGACACCCGCCTGATGATCGAGATCCACGACAAGGGCATCGGCCTGACCGCCGAGGACTTCGCCGACATCAACCACAAGCTCGCCGACCCGCCCACCGTCGACGTGGAGATCGCCAAGCGGATGGGCCTGTTCGTGGTCGGCCGGCTGTCGCTGCGGCACGGCATCCGGGTCCAGCTGCGCCCCTCCGGCGAGCAGGCCGGCACCACCTCGCTGGTGATGCTGCCCGAGGCGATCACCCGCGGCGGCGGGGGCGACCCGGTCGCCGACGACACCGACTTCACCGTCTCCCGGATCGTCCCCGAGCACCTGGCCGACCGCATCGGCGACGCCCACCCGCAGGTCACCGGCGAGCGCACCGCCGCCGAACTCGGCTTCGACGACTCCCGCTACGACCGAGCGGGTGAGACCGGCCCCCACCCGCTCGACCCGGTCGGCCGCTCGCTGCAACGCGAGGAACTGCGCGAGGAGCGCCGCGCCCGGCTGGAGGCCGGCGCCGCCGGGACCCAGGACCCCCACCTGGGCCAACTCCCGCCGCAGCGAACGGAATCGGCCGACTTCGCCCAGCCCTATGCACAGGACCCCACCGCCCAGTACGCCCAGGGCTACGGCCCCGACGCCGCCCCTTCCTACGGGCAGCAGCCGTATGAGCAGGGCTTCCAGCCCGGCTACGAGCAGCAGGGGTACGCCGAACAGAACGGCTACTTCGAGCAGCCGTACGGGACGGTTTCCGGCCAGACCTACGACCCGGCCGCGCCCTACGGCGGGCCGTCGCAGTACGCCGAGCCGTACCAGGAAGCCGGACCGGGCGGCCACTTCGCGCCCGACGCGGGTTACAGCCCTGCTCAGGAGGGATGGCCGCAGGACGCACCCCAGGTAACGGAATCCGTTCCGCCGCTCCCCGAGGGCCCCTCCGAGAGCGTAGTCTCGCCTTCGCTGACGGACGCCGGCCTCCCGCGCCGCGAACGCCGGCACCCCGCCCCGTCCGACGACCCGCGGCCCGACCGGCAGCCCGGTGGGCCGATCCGGCAGGAGCAGCCCGACGACGAGTCCACCGACCCCCAGGAGCAACCCCAGCCGGACGGTGACGGCTGGCGGTCGACGAACGACGAGCACTGGCAGCGGGCCGAGTCGGTCCGCGAGCCGAAGGCAGGCGGAGTCACCCCTTCCGGTCTGCCCCGGCGGGTACCCAAGGCCAACCTGGTCCCGGGTGCCGCGGCACAGACCCCGCAGGGCGGCCCACAGGTCTCCCGCGCACCGGAGGACGTACGCGGCAGGTTGAGTAATCTGCGACGTGGCGTCCAGCAAGGGCGCACTGCTGGAGCTGACACGAACGGACAGGCCACCGACAGCCGATTCGGCGGCCCCCAGAACCAGGAGCGCTAGTTGAGTCCGATGAGCCAGGCGGCACAGAATCTGAACTGGTTGATCACCAACTTCGTGGACAACACCCCTGGGGTGTCCCACACGGTGGTGGTCTCCGCCGACGGCCTGCTGCTCGCGATGTCTGATGGTTTTCCGCGTGATCGTGCGGATCAGTTGGCGGCGGTGGCCTCGGGGTTGACGTCGTTGACGGCTGGTGCCTCCCGGATTTTCGAGGGGGGGAGTGTGAACCAGACGGTGGTGGAGATGGAGCGGGGTTTCCTGTTCATCATGTCGGTGTCGGACGGTTCGTCGCTGGCGGTGCTGGCGCATCCGGAGTGCGACATCGGCCTGGTGGGCTACGAGATGGCCCTGCTCGTCGACCGGGCCGGTAGCGTCCTCACCCCCGACCTCCGGGCCGAACTTCAGGGCAGCCTGCTCAACTAATGCATGGGCCGCGGGCCGGCCCGGGCACCTGCCAGGTGCTCAGGCGGCCGCGCGGCCGTTTCAGGAGGAGGACCAGTGAGCACTTCCCCCGGTGGAGACCCGTACGGCAACCAGCACCAGCAGCCGGCCCAGCCGTACGGCTACCCGGCCGAGCCCGAGCCGGAGCAGCGGCCCGGGCAGCCCGGCACGCCCTACCGCCAGCCGCGCATCCAGCCGTACGCCCCACCGCAGGCCCCGCCACCGCAGGGCCGGGTCCCGGGCGCGCCCGGCCACCAGGAGGTCCAGGCGCACCAGGTCCACGGCCACCAGGGCCAGGACTACGGCCAGGAGTACGGCCAGGAACGCCAGGGCCACGGCGGGCAGCCGGACCGGCACGACACCGGCCGCTCACGCACGCCCTCAGGACTGGTCCGCCCCTACGCCATGACCGGCGGCCGGACCAGGCCGCGCTACCAGCTCGCCATCGAGGCGCTGGTCAGTACCACCGCCGACCCGGAGCGGCTGCGCGGGCAGCTCCCCGAGCACCAGCGGATCTGCCTGCTGTGCCGCGAGGTCAAGTCGGTTGCCGAGATCTCCGCGCTGCTGACCATTCCGCTCGGGGTGGTCCGCATTCTCGTCGCCGACCTGGCCGAGGCCGGACTCGTCGCGATCCATCAGCCCGGCGGCGACGAGGCCGCGGGCGGCCAGCCTGATGTGACACTGCTTGAAAGGGTGCTCAGTGGACTTCGGAAGCTCTAGCGGTCCGGCCCGCGCCACCACCTCCGCGAAGATCGTGGTGGCGGGCGGATTCGGCGTGGGCAAGACCACGTTCGTCGGTGCCGTCTCGGAGATCAACCCGCTGCGCACCGAAGCCGTGATGACCTCCGCGTCAGCCGGCATCGACGACCTCACGCACGCGCCGGACAAGACCACCACCACGGTGGCGATGGACTTCGGCCGCATCACGCTCGACGAGGACCTGATCCTCTACCTGTTCGGCACGCCCGGGCAGGACCGGTTCTGGTTCATGTGGGACGACCTGGTGCGCGGCGCGATCGGCGCGATCGTCCTGGTGGACACCAGGAGACTTGCGGACTGCTTCCCGGCGGTCGACTACTTCGAGAACAGCGGACTGCCGTTCGTGATCGCGCTCAACGGCTTCGACGGCCACCAGCCGTACGGGCCGGAGGAGGTGCGCGAGGCGCTCCAGATCGGCCCGGAGGCGCCGATCATCACCACCGACGCCCGCAACCGCGGCGACGCGAAGAGCGCGCTGATCACGCTCGTCGAGCACGCCCTGATGGCCCGGCTGCGCTAGTGCCGCGCGCGGCCGCCGGTGCGTCCTGACGGCGCACCGGCCCGGTTCCGGGGGGACTTGGCGATACTCGTTTTGGAGCGCCGTCCCGGATCGGGTAATGTTCTTCCTGCGCCGCCGGACAGGGCAAAGCCCGGAACGGAGACGCAAACCGAACAAGATCCCTTACCGGGGTTGCGTTTTGGTGGGGTATGGTGTAATTGGCAACACGGCTGATTCTGGTTCAGTTGTTCTAGGTTCGAGTCCTGGTACCCCAGCAGCACTTCACAAGTGCGAGCCCCCGTTGTGTAGCGGCCTAGCACGCTGCCCTCTCACGGCAGTAGCGCCGGTTCGAATCCGGTCGGGGGTACAGATCCTTTCATTCCGTCCCCGCCGGGTCGCGCCCGGTGCGGACGACGCGAGGATCGCCAGGGCCCCCGTTGTGTAGCGGCCTAGCACGCTGCCCTCTCAAGGCAGTAGCGCCGGTTCGAATCCGGTCGGGGGTACGCATCGAAGCGACAGCGCCGGAAGCGGCGCCACATACGACGAGAAGCCCGCCGCGAACCGCGGCGGGCTTCTTCGTGTGTCCGTGTCCCCAGGTCTCTCCGGTTCCCCAGGTCCCCCGGTCTCCCGGTCTCCCCGGGCTCAGCCGGAGCGGCGCAGGGCCTCGCTGAGCCGCCCGGCGGCCTCCACGACGGCCTGGGCGTGCATCCGGCCCGGGTGCCGGGTGAGCCGCTCGATCGGCCCGGAGACGGACACGGCGGCCACCACGCGGTTGGACGGCCCGCGCACCGGCGCGGAGACCGAGGCGACCCCGGGCTCGCGCTCGCCGATCGACTGCGCCCAGCCCCGGCGGCGCACCCCGGACAGCGCGGTGGCGGTGAACCGGGCGCCCTGGAGCCCGCGGTGCAGCCGCTCGGGCTCCTCCCAGGCCATCAGCACCTGCGCGGCGGAGCCGGCCTTCATCGGCAGCGTGGAGCCCACCGGCACGGTGTCCCGCAGTCCGGACAGCCGCTCCGCCGCGGCCACGCAGATCCGCATGTCGCCCTGGCGCCGGTAGAGCTGGGCGCTCTCCCCGGTCACGTCGCGCAGATGCGTCAGCACCGGCCCGGCCGTGGCCAGCAGCCGGTCCTCGCCGGCCGCGGCGGCCAGCTCCGACAGGCGCGGGCCCAGGATGAAGCGGCCCTGCATGTCGCGAGCCACCATGCGATGGTGTTCGAGCGCCACCGCCAGGCGGTGCGCGGTGGGGCGGGCCAGGCCCGTGGCACCGACAAGCCCGGCCAGGGTGGCCGGGCCCGACTCCAGCGCACTGAGCACCAGAGCCGCCTTGTCGAGAACGCCGACGCCGCTAGAGTTGTCCATGCAACGATACTCGCGTCTCAGAGTGTGAAACGCAAGTTCAATTTTCCCGGGAACGCGTCACGCTGGACGCACAGCGCAGCACCAACACCTATGTAGGCCCCGCGACGACGCGGGCCGGAGGGACAGCGATGGGTAGGACACTCGCGGAGAAAGTCTGGGACGACCATGTCGTCCGCCGCGCCGAAGGCGAACCCGATCTGCTTTTCATCGATCTCCACCTCATCCACGAGGTGACCAGCCCCCAGGCGTTCGACGGGCTGCGGATGAACGGCCGGCGGGTGCGCCGTACCGACCTCACCATCGCCACCGAGGACCACAACACCCCCACCCTCGACATCGACAAGCCGATCGCCGACCCGGTCTCCCGGACCCAGTTGGAGACGCTGCGCAAGAACTGCGCGGAGTTCGAGGTGCGGCTGCACCCGCTCGGCGACGTCGAGCAGGGCGTCGTGCACGTGGTGGGCCCGCAGTTGGGCCTGACCCAGCCGGGCACCACCGTGGTCTGCGGCGACTCGCACACCTCCACGCACGGCGCGTTCGGCGCGCTGGCGTTCGGCATCGGCACCTCGCAGGTCGAGCACGTGCTGGCCACCCAGACGCTGCCGCTCGCCCCGTTCCGCACCATGGCGGTCACGGTGGACGGCGAGCTGCCCGAGGGCGTCACCGCCAAGGACCTGATCCTCGCGGTGATCAGCCGGATCGGCACCGGCGGCGGCCAGGGCTACGTCATCGAGTACCGCGGCAGCGCCATCGAGAAGCTGTCGATGGAATCCCGGATGACCGTCTGCAACATGTCGATCGAGGCCGGCGCCCGGGCGGGCATGATCGCCCCGGACCAGACCACGTTCGACTACCTCCAGGGCCGTCCGCACGCGCCCAAGGGCGAGGACTGGGACGCGGCCGTCGCGTACTGGAAGACGCTGAGGACCGACGAGGACGCCGTCTTCGACCACGAGGTGCGGATCGACGCGGCCGAGTTGGCGCCGTTCGTCACCTGGGGCACCAACCCCGGCCAGGGCGCGCCGCTGAGCGCGTCGGTGCCGGACCCGGCGTCGTTCGCCGACGCCAGCGACCGGCTCGCCGCGGAGAAGGCCCTGGAGTACATGGGCCTGACCGCCGGGCAGCCGCTGCGCGAGGTCGCCGTGGACACCGTCTTCGTCGGCTCCTGCACCAACGGCCGGATCGAGGACCTGCGCGCCGCCGCGGGCGTCGTCCGGGGCCGCCAGGTCGCCGACGGGGTGCGGATGCTCGTCGTCCCCGGCTCGGTGCGCGTGGCGCTCCAGGCCGTCGAGGAGGGCCTGGACAAGGTCTTCACCGCGGCCGGCGCCGAGTGGCGGCACGCCGGGTGCTCGATGTGCCTGGGCATGAACCCCGACCAACTCGCGCCCGGCGAGCGGTCCGCGTCCACCTCGAACCGCAACTTCGAAGGACGGCAGGGCAAGGGCGGCCGTACCCACCTGGTCTCCCCGCAGGTCGCCGCGGCCACCGCGGTCACCGGCCGCCTCTCCTCGCCCGCCGACCTGTCCGACGCCCCCGCCCCCTCCGCCTCGAAGGAAGCCTGAGCAGCCATGGAAGCCTTCACCACCCACACCGGCCGGGCCGTGCCGCTGCGCCGCAGCAACGTGGACACCGACCAGATCATCCCGGCGCACTGGCTGAAGAAGGTCACCCGCAACGGCTTCGAGGACGGCCTGTTCGAGGCCTGGCGCAAGGACGACGCGTTCGTGCTCAACGCGCCGCAGTACGCGGGCGCCACGGTCCTGGTCGCCGGACCCGACTTCGGCACCGGCTCCTCCCGCGAGCACGCCGTCTGGGCCTTGCAGAACTACGGCTTCAAGACGGTGATCTCGTCCCGCTTCGCGGACATCTTCCGCGGCAACTCGCTGAAGAACGGGCTGCTGACGGTGGTGCTGCCGCAGGAGGTCGTCGAGGAGCTGTGGCAGCTGACCGAGGCCGACCCGACCGCGGAGATCACCGTGGACCTGGTCGCCCGGCAGGTGCGCGCCGACCGCCCGCAGGGGCAGCTGGTCGCGCCGTTCGAACTCGACGACAACGCCCGCTGGCGGCTGCTGGAAGGGCTGGACGACATCAGCCTGACGCTCGCCAACGAAGCGGACATCGCCGCGTTCGAGAGCACCCGGCCGTCCTGGAAGCCCAGCACCGCAAGGGTCTGACGCCCTTCGGCGGCCGCACGCCCGCGCCGCCGCCACCGCCGGCGCAAGCGCCCCCCACGTCCTCGTGGGGGGCGCTTTCGCGTGTCCGGACGAGCCGGACGCCACCCCGCCATGGGTACGGAAAACCAGCCGCGGAACACCCGGTTGGCCCTGTCATGCGCCGCAACTCGCCGCAGATGGCACAATCGACGCATGGAACGCGACGGCCAACTGGAGCTCTACGGGGTCCTCGCCGCGCGTTTGAAGCAGGCGCACACGCGCGTCGCCCATCCCGAAGTCCCGGACGGGACAAGGCGGGAGTTGACCCGGCGACTGCTCGCGGTGACCGCGGTGGCGAAGCACGATCTCGCCGACGCGGCACGGCGCCTGGAGGTGTTAACGGCTGAGTTGGACGACCTCGGAATCCCCGATCACTGATCACGTGGAGCACCGAGTTCGTTGCGGCACAAGGGTGATTCGCCCGTTTCGTATTTGATTTGCGGTATATATCCGCCTAGCGTGCGAAATCAGCCCGTACTCATTCGCCGGGCAAGTTTCCGAAGGGGAAGACGTGAACAAGGCGCAGCTCGTAGAAGCGATTGCCGACAAGGTGGGCGGCCGGCAGGCCGCCGCGGACGCGGTTGACGCGGTTCTCGACGCGATCGTCCGCGCGGTGGTCTCCGGTGACCGGGTCTCGGTCACCGGGTTCGGTTCGTTCGAGAAGGTCGAGCGTCCCGCCCGTTACGCTCGCAACCCCCAGACCGGGGAGCGGGTCCGGGTCAAGAAGACCTCCGTGCCGCGGTTCCGTGCGGGGCAGGGCTTCAAGGACCTGGTCAGCGGGTCGAAGAAGCTTCCGCGAGGCGGCGAGGTCTCGGTCAAGAAGGCGCCCAAGGGCAGCCTGAGCGGCGGTGCCTCGACCACCGCCCGCACCGCCACGAAGAAGGCCGCTGCGAAGAAGGCGACCACCGCGCGCAAGGCGGCCACCGCCAAGACCGCGGCCGCGAAGAAGACCACCGCGGCCAAGAAGGCCACCGCGAAGAAGACCACCACCGCCAAGAAGTCGGCGGCCAAGAAGACCACCGCGAAGAAGGCGGCGGCGAAGAAGGCCCCCGCCAAGAAGGCCACCGCGAAGAAGGCGCCGGCCAAGCGCGCCGCCCGCAAGACCGCGAAGCGCACCGCCGCCAGGTGATACGGCCGCTTCGCCGCACCACTGATCGACCTGCTCCACCGCGCCGGGCCGGGCCCCTCTCCCACGGGGTGCCCGGCCCGCGCTATTGCGCCGCCGGGTCCGGGAAGGTCTGGAGGGTCAGGAAGGTCACGCGGCGCTCCGCGCCGGTGCCCTCGGTGCGGATGCGCACCCGCTGGCCCGGGCGCAGCAGCCGCAACTGCCCCGCGTCGAAGGCCGCGGCGCCGAACTCCAGCGGGGTGCCGTCATCCAGCAGCACGCTCCCCGTGCGGCTCTCGGCATCGAACGTGAACGCGGTGGCTTGCATGTGCCCAAGCCTAGACGCCGCCCGGACCGGTCTCAGCTGCCCTCGAAGGTCAGCGCCGCCGCGGCCGCGACGGTGAACCGGCCCACGCCCAGCGCCAGCGCCACCGCGAGGTCCTGCGGGGTGTCGACGTCCTGGCGGACCGAGGGCGCCGCGGGGAGGGTGATCTCGGCGGCGCCGGACGCGAGATGGCGGGCGCGCGAGGCCCCGCCGAAGCCGGGGGAGAGGGACACCCGCGGCGGAGCCGCGAGCAACGTTGTCCCCGTACCGGCCGCGTCGGCGAGGAACGCCCGCTCACAGGCTCCCGCGGCGGCCCGCAGCACCTCCGCCAGCTCCGCGGGCCGCAGGGCCGGGAGATCGCCGTTCAGCGCCGCGACCGGCGCGTGCGGCCTGCGGGACCTGACCGCCGCCTCGCCGTGCCGCAGCGCCGCGTTCAGCCCGGCGGCCGGGGAGTCCGCCACGACGAACGCCCCGAGCCCGGCCAGTTCCGCCCCCGCGGTGAGGTCGTCGGTCACCACCGTGACGTCCCGCACCTCCCGGCACGCCAGCGCGGCACCCACCGTGTCCAGCACGAACGCCAGCGCGAGCGCGGGCCGCACCGCACCCGCGCCCGCCAGCCGGCTCTTGGCCACCGCCAGCGGCTTCAGCGGAACCACCAGCGACCACCTCGCGTCATCCACGCCGTCCATTGTGCGGCCGCTCCCGCCGGCACGGCCGCCGCCGGTGGCAGAGGTGCTCCCTCGGCTGCCGGGCGCTGGCGTTAACCTCTCGGTAGCCGCGATCCCTGAGCGGCGCCAACGGCAACGAAGAGGAGTCCCGGGTGTCCCGCCGCAGAATCGGTTTCTGGTACCGCCTGGCGGCCGCCATCGCCAAGCCCCCGCTCACCGTGCTCTTCAAGCGGGACTGGCGCGGAAAGGAGAACATTCCGGCCGAGGGGGGATTCCTCACGGCGGTGAATCACAACTCCTACCTCGACCCGCTGCTGTACGCGCATTTCCAGTACAACACCGGTCGCCTTCCGCGCTTCCTGGCGAAGGCGTCGCTGTTCAAGCCGTTCTTCGTCGGCGCGGTGATGCGCGGCACCGGGCAGATCCCCGTGGTGCGCGCCAGCGCCGACGCGGCGGCCGCGTACCGCTCGGCGGTCGAGGCGGTCAACAAGGGCGAGTGCGTGGCCTTCTACCCCGAAGGCACCCTCACCCGCGACCCCGACCAGTGGCCGATGGTCGGCAAGACCGGCGTCGCCCGCGTCGCGCTGCTCACCCGCGCCCCCGTCATCCCGATCGCCCAGTGGGGCGGCAACGAATTCCTGCCGCCGTACGCGAAGAAGCCGAGCTTCTGGCCTCGCAAGACGCACCGCGTGCTGGTCGGGCCGCCGGTCGACCTGAGCGCCTGGCACGGCAAGGAGCCCACCGCCGAGGTGCTCCGCGAGGTGACCGGGGCCATCATGACCGATGTGAAGCACCTCCTCGCAGAACTCCGCGGCATCCCCGCCCCGGACGGCCTGTACGACCCGCGCAAGGCGGCCAAGGACGCGGAGCGCGCCGGCACATCCGCCGCCGCGCCCGCCGCGGCCACTGCGTCCGCCGCAACCACGGCCTCCGCCGCCTCTGCCGCCTCCGACAAGGACAACGACGCGACGGCCGCCGACGGCACGGGCGGCGCCGGCACCGGCGGCGGCCAGGGCGGCCACGGCAAGGGGGCGGCGTGACCGCTCGCTGCGCCGTGTACGGCACCGGGTCCTGGGGCACCGCGTTCGCGATGGTGCTCGCCGACGCGGGCTGCGAGGTCGCGCTGTGGGGCCGCCGGCCCGACATCACCGCCGCCATCAACACCACCCGGGTCAACCCCGCCTACTCCAGCGAGATCACGCTGCCGGCCACCGTGACGGCCACCACCGACCCGGCCGAGGCCGCGGCCGGCGCGGAGTTCGTCTTCCTCGCGGTGCCCTCGCAGTCGCTGCGCGCCAACCTCGCCGACTGGGCGCCGCTGCTGCGCCGCGACGCGGTCCTGGTCAGCCTGATGAAGGGCGTCGAACTCGGCACCGCGAAGCGGATGAGCGAGGTCGTCGAGGAGGTCGCCAAGGTCGACCCCGAGCGCGTCGCGGTGCTCACCGGCCCCAACCTGGCCGCCGAGATCGCCGCCCGCCAGCCCGCGGCCGCGGTCGTCGCCTGCCGGGACGAGGCGGTCGCCCGCCGTATCCAGACCGCCTGCCACACCGCCTACTACCGCCCCTACACCAACACCGACGTGATCGGCTGCGAACTGGGCGGCGCGGTGAAGAACGTGATCGCGCTCGCGGTCGGCATCGCCGGCGGCATGGGCCTGGGCGACAACACCAAGGCGTCGCTGATCACCCGGGGCCTGGCCGAGACCACCCGGCTGGGGCTGGCGATGGGCGCGGACCCGTACACCTTCGCCGGCCTGGCCGGGATGGGCGACCTCGTCGCCACCTGCTCCTCCCCGCTGTCCCGCAACAACACCTTCGGCCACAACCTCGGCCGCGGCATGAGCCTGGCGGAGACCATCGCCGCCACCAGCCAGACCGCCGAGGGCGTCAAGTCCTGCGAGTCCGTCGCCGACCTCGCCCGCAGGCACGGCGTCGACATGCCGATCACGGAGACCGTGGTCGACATCGTGCACAACGGGAAGCCTCCCGTCGTGGCCGTCAAGGAGTTGATGTCACGTTCCGCGAAACCCGAACGGTAAGGTCAACGCGACATGAGCAACCTGCCAACGCCCCCGAGCCAGGACCCGCGCTCCGAGCGGCCGGGCTACCACCGAAAGCCGCGCGTCGCCGTCGTGTTCGGCGGACGCAGCTCCGAGCACGGCGTGTCCGTGGTGACCGCGGCCAGCGTGCTGCGCGCCATCGACCGCGACAAGTACGACGTCCTGCCGATCGGCATCACCACCGAGGGCCGTTGGGCGCTGACCGCCGACGCACCCGAGCGGATGGCGATCGCCGACCGGCGCATGCCCAGCGTCGAGCAGGTCACCGACCACGACGGCGCGGTGCTGCTGCCGGTCGACCCGGCCAACCGCGAGGTCGTCTACACCGAGATCGGCGCCGTGCCCAAGGCACTGGGCGAGGTCGACGTCGTCCTGCCGCTGCTGCACGGCCCCTACGGTGAGGACGGCACCCTCCAGGGCCTGCTGGAGCTGTCCGGCGTGCCGTACGTCGGCGCGGGCGTGCTCGCCTCCGCGGTGGGCATGGACAAGGAGTACATGAAGCGGATCTTCACCTCGTTCGGGCTGAAGGTCGGCCCGTACACGGTGGTCCGCCCGCGCGAGTTCGCGCAGGACCCGGCCGCCGCCCGCCGCAAGGTGCTTCAGTTCGCGCAGGTCCACGGCTGGCCGCTGTTCGTCAAGCCGGCCCGGGCCGGCTCGTCCATCGGCATCAGCAAGGTCGACGGGCCCGACGGGCTGGACGCGGCCCTCGCCGAAGCCCGCCGGCACGACCCCAAGGTGCTGGTCGAGTCCCTGCTGAGCGGCCGCGAGATCGAGTGCGGCGTGCTGGAGTTCGCCGACGGCCCGCGCGCCTCCGCGCCCGCCGAGATCCCGCCCGCCGCCAGCAGCGACTTCTACGACTTCGACGCGAAGTACATCGACTCCGCCGAGGGCGTCGTCCCCGCGCCCCTCACGGCGGAGCAGACCGAGCGCGTCCAGCGCCTGGCCGTCGAGGCGTTCGAGGCCGCGTCCTGCGAGGGCCTGGTCCGCGCGGACTTCTTCCTGCTGGACAGCGGCGAGTTCGTGATCAACGAGATCAACACCATGCCGGGCTTCACCCCGATCTCGATGTACCCGCGGATGTGGCAGGAGAGCGGCGTCGGCTACACCGAGCTGATCGACCTGCTCATCCAGGCGGCGCTGCGCCGCTCCACCGGCCTGCGCTGACCCCCTGCGCCGCCGGGCCGGTCAGCCCGCGAAACCCGCGAGGCCCGGTACGCCCGCAACGCCGCCGAAGCCGTCCCCGCCGCGCCGTGTCACAGGCCGGCGGGGATGGTCGCCTTCACGGCGGGCGCCAACTCCGCCAGCGGCGTCGCGTCGTGGGCGTACCTGGCCGGCAGCAGCAGCTCCACGTACGCCTTGCGCAGCGTCGTGGTCAGCCGCGCGCTGCCGTCCGGGTCCTGCTGCCAGGACCAGGAGACCCCGCCCACCTCGGCGCCGGGGGTGTTCACGTCGTCGTCGTTCGCCGGCCGCGGTACCCCGCAGCGCAGCACGATCGTAGGATCTCCCCAGCCGGCGGTGAGCTCGGACGCCGGCTTGAGCGCGCGCCCGGGCATGCCGTCGATCTTCTTCGGCAACTGCGCGTGCAGCGCTCGGCAGTAGCCCGCCGCCTCCGCGCTCGGAACCGGTACGGCGACGGACTCGTCGTCGCTACCGGAGGCGGTGAACACGTAGACCGCCGCCGCGGACAGGCACGCGGCGGCGGACACGGAGACCAGCACGACCCGGCGGTGGAACATCACCGGGAAAGCATAAGGAACAGCGGGGAGGAGCCCTGCACCAGGGGCTCGTCGGGGGCTTGAGCGGCGGGGACTATATATGGACGACCGGACACGTCAGTGTGCGGGTGATGCCTTCGGCCTGCTGGACCTTGGCCACCACCATGCGGCCGAGTTCGTCGACCGTCTCCGCCTGTGCGCGGACGATGACGTCATAGGGACCTGTGACGTCCTCCGCCTGGATCACGCCGTCGATCTTGGAGATCACCTCCGCTACTGCCGAGGACTTCCCGACCTCGGTCTGGATCAGGATGTACGCCTGTACCACGGAACCTCCAGGGCGGCTTCGAGGATCATGTGGGAGGGGAGACGCCACGTTATCGCGTCGCCGCGCGCAGCGGGGAGACCCGCGCGGTACCAGACCCTTGTATTGACGGGAATAACGCAGTGGAACGGACCGGGGCACGGACGCCGGCCGACAACCGAGGGGACGACACTATGAAGGGGACTGTGGGCGAGCTGGGGGAGTTCGGGCTCATCAGGGAACTCACCTCCCGCCTCACCTCCACCCCCGCGGTGCAGATCGGCCCCGGCGACGACGCCGCGGTGGTCGCCGCGCCCGACCGCCGGGTGGTGGCCACCACCGACGTGCTCCTCGAAGGACGGCACTTCCGCCGCGACTGGTCCACCGCCTACGACGTCGGCCGCAAGGCCGCCGCGCAGAACCTCGCCGACATCGCGGCCATGGGCGCGGTGCCGACCGCGGTGCTCCTCGCCCTCGTGGTGCCCGCCGACCTGCGCGTGACCTGGCCGGTGGAGCTGATGGACGGCATCCGGGACGAGTGCCAGGTGGCGGGCGCCGCGGTGGTCGGCGGCGACGTGGTGCGCGGCGACACCATCACCGTCTCCATCACCGCCCTCGGCGACCTGCGCAGCCGGGCCGCCGTCACCCGCGGCGGGGCCCGCGCCGGCAACCTGGTCGCCGTCACCGGCTGGCTCGGCTGGTCCGCGGCCGGACTCGCGGTGCTCTCCCGCGGCTTCCGCTCGCCGCGCGCCTTCGTCGAGGCGCACCGCCGGCCCGAACCGCCCTACCACGCCGGCCCGGCCGCCGCCGAACTCGGCGCCACCGCCATGACCGACGTCAGCGACGGCCTGGTCGCCGACCTCGGCCACATCGCCGCCGCCAGCGGCGTGGACATCGACCTGCGATCCGCGGCCATCGACATCCCCGCGCAGATGACGGACATCGGCCAGGCCGTCGGCGTGGACCCGCTGCACTGGGTGCTCACCGGCGGCGAGGACCACGCCATCGTGGCCGCCTTCCCGCGCGACGTGAAACTCCCGGCCCGCTGGCGGATCATCGGCGACGTCACCGCGCCGGCCGGCCGCACCCCGCGGGTCACCGTCGACGGCGCGCCGTGGGACAAGGCCGCCGGATGGGACCACTTCGGGCCGGGGGAGTGAGGACGGACGAGCCCGCGGCGGGCACCGCGTACGACCCGGCGGCGGACCCCGCAGTTGACCCGGTGGACTCGGTGGACCCGGTGGACCCCGCGGCCGCGCCCCATCCGGCGCCGCCGCGGGTGCTCACCGTCGCCGGGTCCGACTCCGGCGGCGGCGCGGGCATCCAGGCCGACCTGAAGGCGATGCTCGCGCTCGGGGTGCACGGCATGAGCGTGCTCACCGCGGTCACCGCGCAGAACTCGCTGGGCGTGCACGGCGCTTGGGAACTGCCCGCCGAGGCGGTCCGCGCGCAGTTCCGCGCGGTCGTCGACGACATCGGGGTGCAGGCGGTCAAGACCGGCATGCTCTCCTCCGCGGCGACCGCCGCCACCGTCGCCGACCTGCTGGCCGGCCTCGACCCGGCCGTACCCGTGGTGGTCGACCCGGTCGCCGTCTCCAAGCACGGTGACGCGCTGCTGCGCGCGGAGGCCGTCGAGGTGGTCCGCACCCGGCTGCTGCCCCTGGCCACCGTGGCCACCCCGAACCTCGACGAAGTGACCTGGCTCACCGGGATCGTGGTCACCGACGAGGAGGGGATGCGCGCCGCGGCCCGCGCGGTGCTCGGCCACGGCCCGCGCTGGGTGCTGGTCAAGGGCGGCCACCTGCCCGACACCGAGCAGGCGGTGGACCTGCTCTCCGACGGCCGCGCGGAGCACTGGTACCGCGCCCCGAGGCACGGCAACCGCCACACCCACGGCACCGGTTGCACCCTGGCGAGCGCCCTCGCCTCCTACCTCGCCCTCGGCGACGACGTGCCCACCGCGGTCGGCCGCGCCAAGGAGTACGTCAGGGGCGCCCTCGCGGCCGGCTTCCCGCTCGGCGCGGGCATCGGCCCGGTCGACCACGGCTGGCGCGCGCGGGCACACTGAAAAGCCGATCCACCGCGAGGTGGATCGGCTTCAGGTGGCCACCCAGGACTGCGCTGCGGTCAGCGCGTGACCTTGCCGGCCTTGATGCACGAGGTGCAGACGTTGAGGCGCTTCGGCGTCTTCCCGACCACCGCACGCACGCGCTGGATGTTGGGGTTCCAACGGCGCGGGGTACGGCGGTGCGAGTGGGAGATGCTGTTGCCGAAGCCCGGCCCCTTGCCGCAGACGTCGCAGTTAGCAGCCACGGGTCACTCCAAAGACTTCAGATGCTCAGATGCATTTACGGTGAGAAAACCCGGGAGAACCCCAGGCAACCGGAGCAGCATACAACGACCGCTCCCGTACCGCGAAACTACCACGGTCCGGGCATCCGCCCGCCCGCCGCCGGGTGCTCGGCCCCTGCCGCGGCGCCGCCCGGCAGTACGCTCACCAGCAGCCCCCCGAGCCCCGCGGCGGCCGAACAACCGGAACGTCCGGCCGAACACCACGGGTCCGGTGCCCCGCAAGGAGGACCTGTTGCCCCCCACGCCCGACGCGGCCGCGGTGCGTTCCTGGTGCCGGCTCTCGCTCCGGGCGCTGGGCAGGGCCCGCGAGGAGATCGACGCGATCAACGTCTACCCGGTCGCCGACGGGGACACCGGCACCAACCTCTACCTCACCGTGGAATCGGCCGCCCAGGCCGTCGAGGCGGTCTTCGACGCGCACACGGCGGGCGGCGGCGCCGAGGAGGCCGTGCCGACCTTCGCCGAGGCCTTCCGCGCCCTGGCGCACGGCGCCCTCATCGGCGCCCGCGGCAACTCCGGCACCATCCTCGCCCAGCTGCTGCGCGGCATGCACGGCGCGCTCGCCGCGCCCACCGGGCCCGACGGGCGGATCTGCGCGGACGACCTGCGCCGCGCGCTCGCGGCGGCCGCCGCCGCCGGATACGACGCCGTCGCCCGGCCCGTCGAGGGCACCATGCTCACCGTGGCCACCCGCGCGGCCGACGCGGCCCGCGCCGCGGGCGGCAGCCCCGCCGAGGTCGCCCGCGCCGCCCACGCCGCCGCGTCGGCCGCGCTGGCCGCCACCCCCGCCCAACTCGACACGCTGCGCCGGGCCGGCGTGGTCGACGCCGGCGGCCTCGGCCTGGTCGCCCTGCTCGCGGTGCTCTGCGAGGTCGTCACCGGTGAGCCCCCCGCCGCCGCGTCCACCGCGGCGGCCACCGCCGCCCCGCCCGCGCAGGCCGTCCCGCCCGCCCCCGAGCCGTGCGCCGAGACCGGGCAGTTCGGGCCGGACGGCCCCGCGTTCGAGCTGATCTTCCTGCTGGAGGCGGCCGACGCCGCCGTGGCGACCCTGCGTACCCGGCTCGACGCCCTCGGCGACTCCCTGGTCGTGGTCGGCGGCGACGGCCTGTGGAACGTCCACGTGCACGTGGACGACGTCGGCGCCGCGGTCGAAGCCGCCATCGACGCCGGGCGGCCCTACCGGATCAGGGTCACGCACTTCGGCGACCAGGCCCGGCGCTCCCGCGGCGAGCGGGCGGTACGCGCAGTCGTCGCCCTCGTCCGCGGCGACGGCCTCGCCGCGCTCTACGGCCAGGCCGGCGCGACGGTGGTCGCCCTGCGCCCCGGCGAGCGGCCCGCCAGCGGTGAGATCGCCGCCGCGGTGCGCCGCGCCCACGCCCGCGAGGTCGTCCTGCTGCCCAACGACGCCGAACTGCGGCACACCGCCGGCGCGGCCGCGGAACAGGCCCGGGGCGACGGCGTACGGGTCGCCCTCATCCCCACCCGCTCGGCCGTCCAGGGGCTGGCCGCCCTCGCCGTCCACGAGCCGGGCCGCCGCTTCGACGAGGACGTGGTCGCCATGACCGCGGCCGCCGGCGCCACCCGCTACGCCGAACTCGCCGTCGCCGAGCACCAGTCCTGGACCACCGCGGGCATCTGCCAGGCCGGCGACGTCCTCGGGCTCATCGACGACGACGTCGCCGTCATCGGCACCGACCTCGCGGAGACCGCCGTCGGCACCCTCGAACGCATGCTGACCGGCGGCGGCGAACTCGTCACCCTCATCCTCGGCTCCACGGCTCCGCCGGACCTCGCCGACCGCCTCCGCGCCCACGTCCACGACCACCACCTCGCCGTCGACACGGTCACCTACGAAGGCGGCGACACCTCCACCCCCCTCCTCATCGGCGTGGAGTAGGGGACCCGGACTGGGCACCCACCCTCCCCCCGGCCGGCCCGTGGTAGCCGGTGAGCCGTTCTTACGTGTCGGCACCGTTACGTGCGAGCCGTTCTTACGCGGCGGCACCCGCTCAAGCCCCTTTTTTGCCGCCGGTTCGCCTCCGGGGGCTTTAACCCGGTGTGGGGGTACCTCCCAGGCGAAGCTCTGGGGGAGGTCGATCATGCTCGGTTCGCTCGTTCCTCGCGAACCTCCGCGTGTTCTCCCTTTCGACACCGGCGCCCCCTTCGGCTCACCGGCTACCACGGGCTGGCCGGGGGGAAGGTCGGCACCCCACGGGTGGGCCGGGGGGAAGGTCAGCACCCGCACCGGCGGACGGACCCGCCCCCGTGAACGTTCGGCCCCCGCCTGAGCGGGGTTGTCGGTGCGGTGGGGCAGGATAGGCGGGGATGACTGGTAATCCGTTGGACGACCCGCTGCGCAAGCTCGTCGGTGACCGTACGGCCAAGGTGCTCGGCGAGCATCTCGGGCTGCACACGACCGGGGACCTGCTCCACCACTATCCGCGGCGGTACGCGGAGCGCGGCGAGCTGACGCGGCTGGCCGACCTCCCGGTGGACGAGTACGTCACGGTGGTCGCGCAGATCGCGAAGGCGGACAAGCGGACGTACGGGCGCGGCTCGGGGGTGCGGCTGGAGGTCGTGGTGACCGACGGCAGCGGCTCGCTGACCCTGGTGTTCTTCAGCAAGGCGGCGCACGCGCACGCCCACCGGCTGATCCCGGGCCGGCGCGGCATGTTCTCCGGGAAGGTCTCGGTCTTCAACCGCACGCGCCAACTCGCGCACCCGGACTACCAGTTGCTCGACGCGGGTGCGGACGAGGGCCCGGACGCGAAGGACGCGGCCGACGCGTTCGCGAACCGGCTGATCCCGCTGTACCCGGCGGTGAAGCAGATCACGTCCTGGCGCATCGCGCAGGCGGTGGACACCGCGATCGACTCGCTGGGCGCGATCGGCTGGGCCGGGGTCGGGGAGCCGCTGCCGGCGGAACTGCGGGCCGGGCGCGACCTGGTGGGGTTGCCCGAGGCGCTGGAGAAGGTGCACCGGCCGCGGTCGAAGCGGGACATCGAGGTGGCGCGGCAGCGGCTGAAGTGGGACGAGGCGTTCGTCCTCCAGGTCGCGCTGGCCAGGCGCCGGGCCGACGAGTCGGCGCTGCCCGCGCTGCCGAGGGTGCCGGGCGGGGACGGGCTGCTGGCGGCGTTCGACCGGCGGCTGCCGTTCACCCTCACCGAGGGCCAGCGGGCGGTCTCCGCGGAGATCTTCGCGGACCTGGCGACGGAGCACCCCATGCACCGGCTGCTCCAGGGCGAGGTCGGCTCCGGCAAGACCATGGTGGCGCTGCGCGCGATGCTCGGGGTGGTGGACACCGGCGGCCAGGCGGCGATGCTCGCGCCGACCGAGGTGCTCGCCCAGCAGCACCACCGGTCGGTCACCGAGATGATGGGCGACCTCGCGGAGTCCGGCATGCTCGGCGGCTCCGAACTGGGCACCAAGGTGGTGCTGCTGACCGGTTCCATGGGGGCGGCGGCCCGCCGTACCGCGCTGCTGGACCTGGTCAGCGGGGACGCGGGCATCGTGATCGGCACCCACGCCCTGATCGAGGACAAGGTGAAGTTCCGCGACCTGGGCCTGGTGGTGGTGGACGAGCAGCACCGCTTCGGGGTGGAGCAGCGCGACGCGCTGCGCGCCAAGGCCGCGCAGCCGCCGCACCTGCTGGTGATGACGGCGACCCCGATCCCGCGCACGGTCGCGATGACGGTCTTCGGCGACCTGGAGACCTCGGTGCTCGACCAGCTGCCCGCCGGGCGCTCCCCGATCGCCACCCATGTGGTGCCGGCGGCCGAGAAGCCGCACTTCCTGGCGCGGGCGTGGGAGCGGGTCCGCGAGGAGGTCGAGGCGGGCCACCAGGCGTACGTGGTCTGCCCGCGGATCGGCGACGAGGAGGACGCGAAGGCGGCCGCCAAGCCGGCCGGGAAGAAGGGCGGCGCCGCCGGGCCGAAGGACGGCCCCGGCCCGGACGACGCCGAGCGCCGCCCCCCGCTGGCCGTGCTGGAGGTCGCCGACCAGCTGGGCAAGGGCCCGCTGGCCGGTCTGCGGGTGGAGGCGCTGCACGGCAGGATGGCCCCCGACGCCAAGGACGACGTGATGCGCCGGTTCGCCGCCGGCGACGTGGACGTGCTGGTCGCGACCACCGTCATCGAGGTGGGGGTCAACGTGCCGAACGCCACCGCGATGGTGATCATGGACGCCGACCGGTTCGGCGTCTCCCAGCTCCACCAGCTGCGCGGCCGGGTGGGCCGGGGCAGCGCCGCCGGGCTGTGCCTGCTGGTCTCCGAGGCGCATGAGGCCAGTCCGGCCAGGACCCGGCTGGACGCGGTCGCCCGCACCCTGGACGGCTTCGAGCTGTCCCGGATCGATCTGGAGCAGCGCCGGGAGGGCGACGTGCTCGGCCAGGCCCAGTCCGGCAGCCGCTCCAGCCTGCGGGTGCTCGCCGTCATCGACGACGAGGACGTGATCGCGGCGGCCCGCGACGAGGCCACCGCGCTGGTCGCCGCCGACCCCGAACTGGCCGCCCACCCCGATCTGCGCAGCGCGCTGGAGAGCCTGCTGGACGCCGACCGCGAGGAGTACCTCGACAAGGGCTGACGCCGTGGCGGGCCCGGGCGCCCGGTAGGGTCGGGGCCGTGAGCAAGTCATGACCCGCGTGATCGCCGGGGCGGCCGGCGGCCGCCGGCTCGCCGTCCCCCCGGGCAACGGCACCCGCCCCACCTCGGACCGGGCCAAGGAAGCGCTCTTCTCCACCTGGGAGTCGCTGCGCGGCCCGCTGGCGGGGGCCAGGGTGCTGGACCTGTACGCGGGCTCGGGCGCGGTCGGCCTGGAGGCGCTCTCCCGCGGCGCGGCGCACGTCCTGCTGGTGGAGGCCGACCCGCGGGCCGCCAGGGTGGTCCGGGAGAACACCGCCACGGTGCGGCTGCCCGGCGCCGAGGTGCGCCCGGCCCGGGCGGAGAAGGCGGTGGCCGGACCGCCGCCGGGCCCGCCGTACGACACGGTCTTCCTCGACCCGCCCTATGACGTGCCGGACCCCGAGCTGCGGGAGATCCTCCTCACACTCGCGGCCAACGGCTGGTTGACCGCCGACGCACTGGTCACCGTGGAACGCAGGACGCGCGGCGGTGCCTTCGAGTGGCCCGACGGCTTCGCCGGGGTGCGCTCGCGTACCTACGGGGAGGCGACTTTTTGGTACGGTCGCGCCGCCGAAGTTACCGGCGAGTCATGAACCCGCCATGAACCGCAGCCCGAGCGTCACCGCTACGGAGAGCGAGGAGCCACTCTTGCGCCGCGCAGTCTGTCCGGGGTCCTTCGACCCCATCACCAACGGACACCTCGACATCATCGCCCGCGCGTCCCGGCTGTACGACACCGTCCACGTCGCCGTGATGATCAACAAGTCCAAGCAGGGCCTGTTCGACATCGGCGAGCGGATCGCGCTGATCGAGGAGGTCACCGCGGAACTCGGCAACGTCCGGGTGGAGTCCTTCCACGGCCTGCTCGTCGACTTCTGCAAGCAGCGCGAGATCCCCGCCATCGTCAAGGGGCTGCGCGCGGTCAGCGACTTCGACTACGAACTGCAGATGGCCCAGATGAACATCGGCCTGTCCGGCGTGGAGACGCTCTTCGTGCCCACCAACCCCGAGTACAGCTTCCTGTCCTCCAGCCTCGTCAAGGAAGTCGCCCAATGGGGCGGTGACATCTCCCACTTGGTCCCGCCACCGGTCCTCCGGGCGCTGACCGCGCGGCTCCGGCAGCAGTAGGCTTTGCCGCTGTGGACGTCCAGAAGAAGCTCGATGAGATCACGGCGACCGTCAGCGCAGCCCGGTCCATGCCGATGTCGGCCTCCTGCGTGGTGAACCGGGCCGACCTGCTCGCGATGCTCGAAGAGGTCGCCGCGGCGCTCCCGGACTCGCTGGCCCAGGCCCAGGAACTCCTGGGCGACCGCGAGCAGATGGTGGAGCAGGCCCGCGCCGAGGCGCAGCGGATCATCGAGTCCGCACACGCCGAGCGCGGCTCGATGGTCTCGGACACCCAGATCGCCCGGCAGTCCCAGGACGAGGCCGACCGCATCCTGGCCGAGGCGCGCCGCGAGGCCGACGAGATCCGCGCCGAGGCGGACGACTACGTGGACAGCAAGCTCGCCAACTTCGAGGTGGTCCTCACCAAGACCATCGGCTCGGTGGACCGCGGCCGCGAGAAGCTGCTCGGCCGCGACCCGTACGCCGAGGACGGCCAGGGCTACGCCGAGGACGACCCCGACGCCCCCGAGCGCAGCACCGACCCGGAGACGCTGCGCCGCCGCGCGGACGAGTACGTCGACACCAAGATGCGCGCCTTCGAGGCGGTGCTCAGCAAGACCCTCGAAGCGGTCGGCCGCGGCCGGCTCAAGCTCACCGGGCACAACCCGATCGACGACCTCGCCGCGCAGATCGCCGCCGCCGACGCGGCCGACGGCAGCGGCGAGGTGCGGCACCGGCAGTCCGACGACGAGTTCATGGCGGGCCTGGCCGCGCCGGCCGCCGACAACCAGGCCGACCTGTCGCAGTACGGCTACACCCCGGCCGCCGCGGCCGCCGCGCCGCAGCAGCCCGAGCAGCAGCAGGGCTACGAGGCCGACCCGGCCTACGAGGCGGACCCCGCCTACGGCTACCCGCAGCAGGACGTCTACGCCCAGCAGGCCCAGCCCGGCGGCTACCCGCAGCCCCTGCCGCCCCAGCAGCAGGAGTACGCGCCGGCCGGCTACGACCCGTACGGCAGCCCGCAGCAGGGGTACGACTACCAGGCCGCCGCTCCGGTGGACCCGGCCGGCGGCTACGACCAGCAGTACGGCGGGCAGCCGCAGATCCCGTACCAGCAGCAGGGGCCGGGGTACGGCCAGCAGCCCGGGACGCAGCCCGCGGCGCTGGACGAGACCAGCTTCTTCGACACCGGCATGATCGACCTGAACCGGCTCCGGGAGCTGGAACAGGGCCTCTGACCTCGCCCTCGGCCCCGGCGTCGGGCGGCCGCCGCCCCTGCGGCGACCGCCGGCGTTTGGGCCCGGGCGCACTGTCAAGTATCCTGTGGGCTCCAGCCGTGTCACGCACCGGCGCTTCGGCCTGCCCGTCCACCAGGGCCCTCCAGGGGGACCGCGCGGACGCGGGCGTAACGCTGTAGGCCGTACCGATGAAAGCAGGAAGCCCTGAACACCCGCCTCGACCACCGCAACCCCCTCGTGTTCGACACACACGAGCTGGGTCGGCGTCCTGGTGCGATGAAGAAGGTCTCCCGCACGGTCTCCGCGCCCGTCGACCTCGGTATCGCCGAGGTCATCGGGGTGCCGGAGGGCGCCGACGTCGAGCTGGAGCTCCGCCTGGAGTCGGTCATGGAAGGCGTGCTGGTCACCGGCACCGCCCATGCGCCGGTGACAGGGGAGTGCATCAGGTGCCTGGAGCCGCTGGAGCGCGAGCTCGACGCGGAGTTCCAGGAGATGTTCTCCTACCCCGACGCCGACACCCGGACCGCCCGCAGGGACGAAGCCGGTGACGACGCCGCGGCCTCCGAGGAGGACGAGCTGTACCTCGAGGACGACCTGTTCGACCTCGAACCCGTGCTGCGGGACGCGGTGGTGCTCGCACTGCCCATGCAGCCGGTGTGCCGGGAGGACTGCCCGGGTCTGTGCCCCCAGTGCGGGGTGCGGCTCGCGGACGATCCCGACCACCACCACGAGGCGACCGACATCCGTTGGGCCGCCTTGCAGGACTTCCAGCAGAACGGCACCGGAGACGGTGCCGACGAGAACCAGGAGAAGTAGCCGTGGCTGTTCCGAAGCGGAAGATGTCGCGCAGCAACACGCGCCACCGCCGTTCGCAGTGGAAGGCTGCGCCCGTGAGCCTGGTGGCCTGCGAGCGCTGCCACGAGCCGAAGCTCCAGCACATCGCGTGCCCGAGCTGCGGCACCTACAACCGCCGTCAGGTCCTCGAGGTCTGATCGGCAGGTGACAGGCCCAGTGTCCTCAACGTCCTCCACGCCCGACACCCCGGTGTCGAAGAAGGCCGCCGCGGACAAAGCCTCGTCCCACACGCTTCTGGAAGGGCGGCTCGGGTACCACCTCGAGCCCGCCCTTCTGGTGCGTGCGCTCACCCACCGCTCGTACGCGTACGAGAACGGCGGGCTGCCCACCAACGAGCGGCTGGAGTTCCTCGGGGACTCCGTGCTCGGCCTGGTGGTCACCGACACCCTCTACCGCACCCACCCCGACCTGCCCGAGGGCCAACTGGCCAAGCTCAGGGCCGCGGTGGTCAACTCGCGGGCTCTGGCCGGGGTCAGCCGCGGGCTCGACCTGGGCGCGTTCATCCGGCTCGGCCGCGGTGAAGAGGGAACCGGCGGGCGGGACAAGGCATCGATCCTCGCGGACACCCTCGAAGCGGTCATCGGCGCGGTCTATCTCGACCAGGGCCTCGACGCGGCTTCGGCACTCGTCCACCGGCTCTTCGACCCGCTGATCGAGGAGTCCTCCAACCTCGGCGCCGGCCTGGACTGGAAGACCTCGCTCCAGGAGCTCACCGCCGCCGAAGGGCTCGGCGTCCCCGAGTACGTCGTCTCCGAGTCCGGCCCCGACCACGAGAAGACCTTCACGGCTGCCGCCCGCGTCGGTGGTGTCGAGTACGGCACCGGCACCGGCCGCAGCAAGAAGGAGGCGGAGCAGCAGGCGGCGGAAGCAGCCTGGCGCTCCATCCGCGAAGCGTCCACCTCACAGCCGGCGGGCTGAGCCCCTCCCGAACGCCGGGCGCGCCGACCGAACCGTCGGCCCGCCCGGCGTTTCCTGGAGCGGCCCGGCACCCGGCGAAGCAACCATCCCGCCCGGCCGTCAGGACCCCACCGTGCCAGAACTCCCGGAAGTCGAGGTAGTCCGCCGCGGCCTCGCCAAGTGGGCCGCCGACCGGACGATCGCCGCGGCCGAGGTCCTGCACCCCCGTGCCGTACGCCGCCACCCCGCCGGCCCGGACGACTTCACCCACCGCCTCACCGGCGCCACCCTCGCCGCCCCGCACCGCCGCGGCAAGTACCTGTGGCTGCCGGTCGGGGAAGGCACCGCGATGGTCGCCCACCTCGGCATGAGCGGCCAGTTCCTGATCCGCCCGCAGGAGGCGAGCGCCGAGAAGCACCTGCGGGTCCGCCTCACCTTCGACGACACCGAGGGCACCGACCTCCGCTTCGTCGACCAGCGCACCTTCGGCGGGCTCTCCCTGCACGACACGGTCCCCGGCGACCCCGAGCAGTTGCCGCAGCCGCTGGCGCACATCGCCCGCGACCCGCTCGACCCGGCCTTCGACGACGACGCCTTCCACGCGGCGCTGCGCCGCAAGCGGACCACGATCAAGCGGGCGCTGCTGGACCAGACCCTGATCAGCGGGGTCGGCAACATCTACGCCGACGAGACGCTGTGGCGCACCCGGCTGCACTACGACCGCCCGACCACCGCGCTGACCCGCCCGCGCACCGCCGAACTCCTCACCCACGTGCGGGAGGTGATGGGCGACGCGCTGGCCGCCGGCGGCACCAGCTTCGACAGCATGTACGTCAACGTGAACGGCGAGTCGGGGTACTTCGCCCGCTCGCTGGACGCCTACGGCCGCGAGGACGAGCCCTGCCGCCGCTGCGGCACCCCGATCCGGCGCCGGGCGTGGATGAACCGCTCCAGCTACTTCTGCCCGCGCTGCCAGCCGGCGCCGCGCGCCTCGTCGTAGCGTCCGCGGGCCGCCAGCACCTCCGGCATCCGGCCCTCGACCAGGTGGATCAGGTCAAGCAGCCGGGTCGCGGTCTCCTGACCGAGCGGGGTGAGCCGGTACTCCACGTGCGGCGGGGCGACCGGCTGCGCGTCGCGGATCACCAGACCGTCGCGCTCCAGCGCCTGGAGCGTCTGGGAGAGCATCTTCTCGCTCACGCCGTCCACCCGGCGCCGCAGCGCGTTGAAGCGCAGGGTGTCCTCGGCGAGCGCCGACAGCGTCAGGATGCCCCAGCGCCCGGTGACGTGCTCCAGGGTCGGCCGTGACGGGCAGTCCCGCGAGAACACGTCGAACGCGTCCACCTGCTCCGTGACCTGGCTCATGAGCCCAGCGTAGCGTCCGAACCGCGGCCGGTCAGTAGCCGAAGTCCTGGGTCCACCAGGGGCCGCCGGTGCCGAAGTGGATGCCGACGCCGAGGGTCTTGTAGTCGCAGTCGAGAATGTTGGCGCGGTGGCCGGGGCTGTTCATCCAGGCGGTCATCACGGCCTGGGCGTCGGCCTGGCCCATGGCGATGTTCTCGCCGCCGAGGTCGGTGATGCCGAGCTTCTTCGCCCGGTCCCAGGGGTCGTTGCCGTCCGGGTCGGTGTGGTCGAAGAAGCCGCGGGCGGCCATGTCGTCGCTGAAGTCCTGCGCGAGGGTGTCCAGGGCGGAGCTCGCGGTGAGCGGCCGGCAGCCGGCGGTGGCGCGCTGCGCGTTGACCAGGGTGAGGATCTGGGCCCGGGCGGAGGTGACCGCGTCGGTGGTGGCCGTGGCCGCGGTGGTGGGCGCGGCGGTCTTCGGGGCGGTGGTCCGCACCGGGGTGGTGGGCGCGGCGGTGGTGCGGGTGGGGGAGGGCGCGGCGGCCTTGGTGGTGGCCGTGCGGGACGGCGTGGCGGCGCGGGCCGTGGCCGCGGGCGCGCTCCTGGTCGCGGTCGCGGTGGGCGCGCCGGACGCGGAGGTGGTGGCGCCGTCGGACGAGGGCGTGTTGGTGCCGGCCAGGGACGAGGGCGAGCCGGTGCCGGTGGGCCCGGTCCCATCCGCCTGGGTGCTGGCGCCGTCGCCGTCGAGGTGGCGCAGCTCGCCGTCGAGGTCCGCCAGCAGCCCGGAGGACGCGGCGACCGCGCCCACCGCGAGCGCCGCCGACGACGCCAGCAGCCCGGTCCGTACCGGGTGGTGCCTGCGCGGGCCGCGGTGGCTGCGCGGCCCCGGCTGCGGGGCCGCGGGCTCGGCATGTCGGCTGTGACGCCCCATCGCCGCACTCCTCACTGCTCGCACTGCTCGCCTGAATTACTCCGAACGGGTGAAGCTGTTGAGGGGGGACTGTAGCGAATGCGGGGTGGGTCGGACGAGGCTGCGTGGTCAGGCGGCCGGACCGGCCGGGCCGCGGCGCTCGGGCGGGCCCGCGGCGGCGGACGGGATAGCGTGCCGGTATGAATGAAGAGGTCCGGCTCACCGCGTGGGTGCGCGGCCGTGTGCAGGGCGTCGGCTTCCGCTGGTGGACCCGGGCGACCGCGTTGGAGATCGGCGGCCTGGACGGCTACGCGGGCAATCTCGCCGACGGGCGGGTGCAGGTGGTCGCGGAAGGCGGCTTCGAGCGGTGCGAGCGGCTGCTGGAGTGGCTGCGGCACGGCGACACGCCCGGGCGGGTGGACGGGGTGACCGAAATCTGGGGGGTCACCCGCGGCGGATACGAGGGTTTCGAGATCCGATGACCACAACCCGTTGCCTTCCGGCGATCGGCGTGTCAGGCTGCCCCCGGGCGAGGATGATCGTCAGACCTCGCGGATGACCACGCGGGCAGCCCGCGGCGCAGGTCGGCGCCGTGTATTCCGAGGCGGACCCGACGGCTGGGCTGTGATCGTGTTGACCGGTCCCCGTTTTGGTGAGACGCTGGAAGCCCCGCGCATCGTGGCACCGATGAATGCACGGCAGCCTCGATTTCGGCAGTCGCGCGGGAGCGACCCCCCTCAACCACGACCCACCCGCCCCGGTCGGTCACTCAGCGTGGAGGACCATTCATCATGGCAAAGGCGCTTCTCGGTTACGTCGGCGGCCCCGACCCGCGACTCCTCGCCGAGATGCGAAGGCTTCAGCAGCGCGTTCAGGACCTGGAGTCCGAGCTCGTCCGCATGCAGGCGGAGAACGACGCACTGGCTGTCGCATCGCGTGAAGAGTCGCTGCTCAGCAGCATCGACGTCACTCGCGCGGAGCCCGCGCTCGCCTGATCCGGCGGGTGGCGGGGCCTTCCCCCACACCGATGTCGCCGGACGGCGGCCAGGGACTCCCGTCCCCGTCGTCCCCTCGGCAGCCTGCTTCCCGGGGCTGCCCTGACTTACCCATGCCTGGCTCGCCCATGCCGGTCCGCAGCGGCGCCGCTGGTCGGCGCCGTCGCGGCAGTACGCGGTCACGGCACTTCAAGGGACGCCCGTGCGGCGTCCCTTCGTAGTTCCCCGGAGGCCTGATCCCTCCGGCCCTGCTGCCCGCCCCTCGCCTCTTTGTCCCAACTGCTTCACATGCGCGACGATCACCCGTTGCCCCGGTTCTACGTCTGATCTGCCCTGCGGATTCCTCGGTGAAACCGCACCTGCCGGGTAGAGTCGACCGGCGTGCATCTCAAGAGCCTCACGCTGCGCGGCTTCAAGTCATTCGCCTCCGCGACGACGCTGCGCTTCGAACCCGGAATCACCTGCGTCGTCGGGCCCAACGGCTCCGGCAAGTCCAACGTCGTGGACGCGCTGTCGTGGGTGATGGGCGAGCAGGGGGCCAAGTCACTGCGCGGCGGCAAGATGGAGGACGTCATCTTCGCCGGCACCACCGGGCGCCCCCCGCTGGGCCGCGCCGAGGTGTCGCTGACCATCGACAACACCGACGGCGTGCTGCCGATCGAGTACGCCGAAGTCACCATCACCCGGATCATGTTCCGCAACGGCGGCAGCGAGTACCAGCTCAACGGCGACACCTGCCGGCTGCTGGACATCCAGGAACTGCTCTCCGACTCCGGCATCGGCCGCGAGATGCATGTCATCGTCGGCCAGGGCCAGCTGGACTCCGTCCTGCACGCCGACCCGATGGGCCGCCGCGCCTTCATCGAGGAGGCGGCCGGCGTCCTCAAGCACCGCAAGCGCAAGGAGAAGGCGCTGCGGAAACTCGACGCGATGCAGGCCAACCTCGCCCGCGTCACCGACCTCACCGGCGAACTGCGCCGCCAGCTCAAACCGCTCGGCCGGCAGGCGCAGGTCGCCCGCCGCGCCGCCGTCATCCAGGCCGACCTGCGCGACGCCCGGCTGCGGCTGCTCGCCGACGACCTGGTGACACTGCGCGAGGCACTGCGCGCCGAGGTCGCCGACGAGGCCGCGCTCAAGGAGCGCAGGGCCGCCGTCGAGACCGAACTCGCCGCCGCGGTGCAGCGCGAGGCCCGCCTGGAGGAGCAGGTGCGGGCCCTGACACCGCGGGTCAACGACGCGCAGGCCGCCTGGTACGCGCTCTCCCAGCTCACCGAACGGGTGCGCGGCACCATCGGGCTGGCCGAGCAGCGCCACCGGCACGCCACCGGCCAGCCCGCCGAGGAGCGGCGCGGCCGCGACCCGGAGGACATGGAGCGCGAGGCCGCCCGTATCCGGGAGCAGGAGGCCGAACTCACCGAAGCGCTCGACGCGGCCGAACGCGCCCTGGAGGACACCGTCGGCCACCGCGCCGAACTCGAACGCCGCCTCGCCGAGGAGGAGAACCGGCTGCGCCAGGCCGCCCGCGCCATCGCCGACCGCCGCGAGGGTCTGGCCCGGCTGAACGCCCAGGTCAACGCGGCCCGCTCCAAGGCCGGTTCGGCCGAGGCCGAGATCGGCCGGCTCGCCGCGGCCCGCGACGAGGCCCGCGAGAGGGCCGAGTCCGCGCAAGGCGAGTACGAGGAACTGCGCGCCCAGGTCGAGGGGCTGGACGCCGACGACAGCGAACTCGAAGCCCGCTTCGAGGCCGCCCGCGCCGCGCAGGCCGCCGCCGACGAGGAGTTCAGCGCCGCCCGGGAGGCGGCCACCGCCGCGGAGCGCCGCCGCGCCGCCGTCGCCGCCCGCCGCGACGCGCTCGCCCCGTCGCTGCGGCGCAAGGACGGCACCGGCGCGCTGCTGGCGCGGGCCGGGACACCGGACGGCCTGGACGGCGTCCTCGGCTCGGCCGCCGAACTGCTGCACGTCACCCCGGGGTACGAGGTCCCGCTCGCCGCGGCCCTCGGCGCGGCCGCCGACGCGGTTGCCGTCACCGGCCCGGCCGCGGCCGCGGACGCGCTGCGGCTGCTGCGCAAGGAGGACGGCGGCCGCGCCGCGCTGCTGCTGGCCCTGCCGTCCGGAGGCGCCGATCCGGTCCTGCCCGGGCAGAGCGCGGGGGACCGTACCCGGCCGGAGCACGGGCCGGGGCCGGGGCCCGTCGCACCCGCGGCCGGCGCGCCCCCGTACGGCGGTGCGGCCGGGGACCGCGCGGACCCGGGCCGGCCGGGCGCCGCGCCGTATGCCGACCGGGAGCGTACGGCGGCGGCCGTCGCGGGCTCGGGGGTGCCGGCGCCGCGGCCGGAGGAGGCGGGGCTGCCCGGGCAGGCGCGGCCCGCGGTGGAGCTGGTCGCCGGGGACGCCGGCCTGCTGCCCTCGGTACGGCGGCTGCTGGACGGTTTCGTGGTGGTGCCGACGCTGGAGGACGCGCAGGAACTGGTTGCCGCGCACCCGGAGCTGACCGCGGTGACCGCCGAGGGCGACGTGCTGGCCGCGCACATGGCGCAGGGCGGTTCGGCGAAGGCGCCCAGCGTCCTGGAGGTGCAGGCGCAGGTCGACGAGGCGGACGCGGAGCTGGAGCGGCTGGCGGGTCAGTGCGCGGAGCTGGCCGAGCGCCAGCAGGCGGCCAGGGACCGCCGGGCGGCCGCGGCGCGCGAGGTCGACGAGCTGGGGCAGCGGCGCCGCTCGGCGGAGAAGGCGAAGTCGTCGGTGGCGCAGCAGTTGGGCCGGTACGGCGGGCAGGCGCGGGCGGCGGCCGGGGAGGCGGAGCGCGCGGCGGCGGCCGTGGTCCGGGCGCAGGAGTCGCTCGCCGCGGCGCGCGAGGAGCTGGAGGAGCTGTCCTACCGGCTGGGCGAGGCGCAGGAGGAGCCGGGCGAGGAGGAGCCGGACACCTTCGCCCGGGACCGGCTTGCGGCCGACGGTGCGAACGCGCGGCAGACCGAGATGGAGGCGCGCCTGCAGGTGCGCACCCACGAGGAGCGGGTCAGGGGTCTGGCCGGGCGGGCCGACGGGCTGGACCGGGCGGCCCGCGCCGAGCGGGAGACCCGGGCGCGGGCCGAGCGGCGGCGGGCCCGGCTGGCGTACGAGGCGTCGGTGGCGGCGGCCGTCCTGGCCGGCGCGCGCGGGCTGCTGGCGTGCGTTCAGGTGTCGCTGGGCCGGGCGGAGGCCGAGCGGGTCGCCGCCGAGCAGGCCAGGGCCGAGCGGGAGGCGGAGCTCGGCGCGGAGCGGCGGCGTGGCCGGGAGCTGAAGTCGGAGCTGGACCGGCTGACCGGGGATGTGCACAAGGGCGAGGTGCTGGGCGCCGAGAAGCGGCTGCGGATCGAGCAGTTGGAGGCGAAGGCGCTGGAGGAGCACGGCATGGAGCCGGCCGGGCTCGTGGCCGAGTACGGGCCGGGGCTGCCGGTGCCGCCGTCGCCGCCCGCCGAGGGCGAGGTGCTGCCCGAGGACCCGGCGCACCCGCGCAACCAGCCGGTGCCCTACGTCCGCGCCGAGCAGGAGAAGCGGCTGCGGGCGGCGGAGAAGGCGTACGCACAGCTCGGCAAGGTCAACCCGCTGGCGCTGGAGGAGTTCGCGGCCCTGGAGGAGCGGCACAAGTTCCTCACCGAGCAGCTGGAGGACCTCCGCAAGACCCGCGCCGACCTGCTCCAGGTGGTCAAGGACGTCGACGAGCGGGTGGAGCAGGTCTTCACCGCGGCCTTCCACGACACCGCGCGGGAGTTCGAAGGCGTCTTCTCCCGGCTCTTCCCGGGCGGCGAGGGGCGGTTGGTGCTGACCGACCCGGACAACATGCTCACCACAGGGGTGGAGGTTGAGGCACGGCCGCCGGGGAAGAAGGTGAAGCGGTTGTCGCTGCTGTCGGGCGGTGAGCGCTCGCTGACCGCGGTGGCGATGCTGGTGTCGATCTTCAAGGCGCGGCCGAGCCCGTTCTACGTGATGGACGAGGTCGAGGCGGCGCTGGACGACACCAACCTGCAGCGGCTGATCCGGATCATGGAGGAGCTCCAGGAGAGTTCGCAGCTGATCGTCATCACGCACCAGAAGCGGACGATGGAGGTCGCCGATGCCCTGTACGGAGTATCGATGCAGGGCGACGGGGTGTCCAAGGTGATCAGCCAGCGGCTGCGGGACGGCAAGCGGACGGCCGCCAAGGCCGACTGAACCTTCACAACCTGAACTCGTCTTCCTGCCTCACCTGGGTTTCCCAGGTGAGATAGCTAACGTGCGCACGATTGCGCCCTCTTCTGATTTCTTGTGTTCGAAAGTTGTATGCATAATCTCTGAGCGTTTGCCTATACGTCCGAGTGGTGGCCGCTCCAACGGCGGCCAACACTGGAAGATCCGAACCCTCATGTGAGGGCTCGCCGCCGAGCCCCAGGAGCGCAACTTGACCAGCACCGCATCAGCGGCCGGCACCTCTGGCCGGGTCCCGCCGCCGACCGAACACCTCGGCCACGTCATCTTCATCACCGCCGCCGCCGCGATGGGCGGCTTCCTCTTCGGCTACGACAGCTCGGTGATCAACGGCGCGGTCGAGGCGATCCGGTCCAGGTACGGCATCGGGTCCGCGGCCCTCGCCCAGGTCATCGCGATCGCCCTGATCGGCTGCGCGATCGGGGCCGCCACTGCGGGCCGGATCGCCGACCGCATCGGCCGCATCCGCTGCATGCAGATCTCCTCGGTGCTCTTCACCATCAGCGCGGTCGGCTCCGCGCTGCCGTTCGCCCTGTGGGACCTGGCGTTCTGGCGGATCGTCGGCGGCTTCGCGATCGGCATGGCCTCGGTGATCGGCCCCGCCTACATCGCCGAGGTCTCGCCGCCGGCCTACCGCGGCCGGCTCGCGTCCTTCCAGCAGGGCGCCATCGTGCTGGGCATCGCCATCTCCCAGCTCGTCAACTACGGCATCCTGCAGTCCGCCAACGGCGACCAGCGCGGCACGGTGCTCGGCCTGGAGGCGTGGCAGGTCATGCTCGGGGTGATGGTCATCCCCGCGGTCATCTACGGGCTGCTGTCCTTCGCCATCCCCGAGTCGCCGCGGTTCCTGCTGTCGGTCGGCCGGGACCGGGAGGCCCGCGCGGTGCTCGCCGACGTCGAGGGCAAGGACACCGACCTCGACGCGCGCGTCACCGAGATCCGCACCGCCATGCGCCGCGAGCACAAGGCGAGCTTCCGCGACCTGCTCAACCCCAGGTCCGGCCGGATGCCCAACTTCCTGCCCATCGTCTGGATCGGCATCGGGCTGTCGGCGTTCCAGCAACTCGTGGGCATCAACGTGGCGTTCTACTACTCCGCCACGCTCTGGCAGTCCGTCGGCATCGACCCGAGCAGCTCGTTCCTGTACTCCTTCACCACCTCGATCGTGAACATCATCGGCACGGTGATCGCCATGATCTTCGTGGACCGGATCGGCCGCCGCCCGCTGGCCCTGATCGGCTCCGCCGGCATGACCGTCGCCCTTGCCCTGGAAGCCTGGGCGTTCTCCTCCAAGCACGGCGCGACCCTCCCCACCGCCGAGGGCACCGTCGCCCTGGTCGCCGCGCACTGCTTCGTGCTGTTCTTCGCGCTGTCCTGGGGCGTCGTCGTCTGGGTCTTCCTCGGCGAGATGTTCCCCAACAAGATCCGCGCCGCGGCCCTGGGCGTCGCCGCCGCCGCGCAGTGGATCGCCAACTGGGCCATCACCGCGAGCTTCCCCAGCCTCGCCGACTGGAACCTGTCGGGCACCTACGTCATCTACACCTGCTTCGCCCTGGTCTCCATCCCCTTCGTCCTGCTCTTCGTCAAGGAGACCAAGGGCAAGTCCCTGGAGGAGATGGGCTGACCGCGCGGGCCCGCTCGGCCGGGTGGAGCCGTTGACAAGCTCGGTTAATGAGATTAGCTTTTAGCTAACGAAGTTAGCCGCGCTGGGCCGGAGGAGACGCCATGACCGAGTACCTCGCCGTCGGGGACGGCACGATCGCGTACGAGCTGAGCGGAACCGGCCCGCTGGTCGTGCTGGCGCACGGGATGGGGGACAGCCGCGCCTCGTACCGCGCGGTGGTTCCCGCGCTGGTGGACGCGGGCTACCGGGTGGCCGCGGTGGACCTGCGCGGCTGCGGCGAGTCCAGCACGCGGTGGCCGGAGTGGAGCCGTGCGGCGATCGCGGGGGACCTGCTCGCGCTGATCCGGTACCTGGGCGGCCCGGCCGTCATCGTCGGGCACTCGATCTCCGGCGGCGCCGCCACCATCGCCGCCGCGCGGGAGCCCGCGCTGGTCAGCGCGGTGGTCGAACTGGGGCCGTTCACGCGCAAGCAGTCGTTCGCACTGGGCGACCTGCGGGTGAAGCGCTACCGGCAGGGCCTGCTGCGGCTGGCCGGGGCCGCGCTGTTCGGCAGCGTGCGGCTGTGGAAGGCGTACCTCGACCTGGCCACCCCCACCAAGCCCGCCGACTGGCAGCAGCGGATCGGCCGGATCGACGCGACCATGCGCGAGCCGGGCCGGATGAAGGCGATGCAGCTCATGGGCCGCGCCGCCCCGGCGGACGCCGGCGAGCAGCTCGCCCACGTCACCCGGCCCGTCCTGGTGGTCATGGGCACGCTCGACCCGGACTGGGCCGACCCGCACGCCGAGGGCGCCGCGATCGTGGCCGGACTGCCGGACGGGATCGGCCGGCTGGAGATGGTCGAGGGCGGCGGGCACTACCTGCACGACCAGTACCCCGACCAGGTCGCCGCCCTGGTGCTGGACTTCCTGCGGACGCAGGCCGCCCGTGCCTAGGGCCGGACTGGACCGGGCGGCCGTGGTCGCCGCCGGCGCCGACCTCGCCGACGAGGTGGGCCTGGCCCGGCTGACCATGGGCTCGCTCGCCGAACGGCTCGGCGTGCGCACCCCCTCGCTGTACAAGCACGTCGCCGGGCAGGACGACCTCAACCGCCGGATCGCGGTCCTGGCGCTGGCCCAGGCCGCGGACGCCGTCGGGAGCGCGGCTTCGGGGTACGCGGGCCGCGACGCGCTGGCCGCCGCGGCACGCGCCTTCCGCGCGTTCGTCGTGGCGCACCCCGGTCGGTACGCCGCGACCGTCGGCGTGGAACCCGCCGGCCCGGACGACCCGCTGGCCGCCGAGGGGCGGCGGCTGCTCGACTCCTTCATGGCGGTGCTGCGCGGCTACGCGGTCGCGCCGAAGGACGTGGACCACGCGCTGCGCACCCTGCGCAGCCTCTGCCACGGCTTCGCCACCCTCCAGGCGGCCGGCGGCTTCCAGTGGAGCGCCGACATCGACGAGAGCTTCGAGTGGCTGATCGCCTTCGCCGACCAGGGACTGCGGGCCGCCACGGCGCGGGTCGCGCCGGTTGGGACGGCGGCGACCCGGGAGTAGGGATACTGGGGGGGCTATGGAAACCGTCATCCTTGTCGTCGTCATTGCCCTGGTCGTGGTCCTCGGGGCCGGCGGGCTGGTGGTCGGCAGCCGCCGCAAGAAGAAGCAGCTGCCGCCGTCCCCCCCGAGCACCCCGACGATCACCAAGCCTCCCGCCGAACCGCACGTCGGGGATGAGGCCGCGCCCCCGCGGGAGGAGCCCCGCCGGACCATCGAGGAGGTTCCGCTCCCCGGCGCGACCGCCGCGCCCGAGGCCCCCGAGGAGGTGCAGCTCCCCGAAGAGGTCGTCATCGAGCGGCCCGAGCCGACCGCGGGCCGGCTGGTACGGCTGCGCTCGCGCCTGTCCCGCTCGCAGAACTCGCTCGGCAAGGGCCTGCTCACCCTGCTGTCGCGGGAGCGGCTGGACGACGACACCTGGGAGGAGGTCGAGGACACCCTCATCACCGCCGACGTCGGCGTGACCCCGACCCAGGAACTCGTCGAGCGGCTGCGCACCCGGGTGCGCGTGCTGGGCACCCGCACCCCCGAGGAACTGCGCACCCTGCTGCGCGAGGAGCTGGTCGCGCTGGTCGACCCGTCCCTGGACCGCACCCTGCACACCGACAGCCACGAGGAGTCCCCGGCCGTCGTGCTGGTCGTCGGCGTCAACGGCACCGGCAAGACCACCACCACCGGCAAGCTCGCCCGGGTGCTGGTCGCCGACGGCCGCAGCGTGGTGCTGGGCGCGGCCGACACCTTCCGGGCCGCGGCCGCCGACCAGCTCCAGACCTGGGGCGAGCGCGTCGGTGCCCGCACCGTCCGCGGCCCCGAGGGCGGCGACCCCGCGTCGGTCGCCTTCGACGCGGTCAAGGAGGGCATCGCCGAGAGCGCCGACACCGTCCTGATCGACACCGCCGGGCGGCTGCACACCAAGACCGGCCTGATGGACGAGCTGGGCAAGGTCAAGCGCGTGGTCGAGAAGCACGGCCCGGTCGACGAGGTGCTGCTCGTGCTCGACGCCACCACCGGGCAGAACGGCCTGGTGCAGGCCCGTGTCTTCGCCGAGGTGGTGGACATCACCGGCATCGTGCTCACCAAGCTCGACGGCACCGCCAAGGGCGGCATCGTGGTCGCGGTCCAGCGCGAACTGGGCGTCCCGGTCAAGCTCATCGGGCTCGGCGAGGGCGCCGACGACCTCGCGCCCTTCGAGCCGGAGGCGTTCGTCGACGCGCTGATCGGCGAGTAGCCGAGCCATGGTGACGCCGGAACCCCACCCGGCGCACGCGTAAGGGGCGCCCCTGCAGAGGGGCGCCCCTTACACATGACGGGCGGCTGCCGCGTACGCGGCCGATCGCGGCTACCCGCAGTCCCGCGTGCGGTGCGCCACGTACGCCAGCGTGCCCAGCACGAGGCGGGCCTCCGGCGGCTGCGGCAGCGAGTCCAGCCGCGGCTCGCGCAGCCACCGCACCGGCCCCAGCCCGCCGAAGTCCGACGGGGGAGCCACCACATGGTCGCCCGGGCCCAGGCAGCGCAGGTCCAGCCGCGCGTCGTCCCAGCCCATCCGGTACAGCAGCTGCGGCAGTTCGGCCGCCGCGCCCGGCGCCACGAAGAACCGCGCCCGCCCGGTGGGCGTCAGCAGTACCGGCCCCAGGTGCAGCCCCATCCGCTCCAGCCGCACCAGCGCCCGGCGGCCCGGCAGTTCGGCCACGTCGAGGATGTCGAAGGTCCGCCCGACCGGCAGCAGCACCGAGGCGCCCGGCATCCGCTGCCACATCCGCTCGGCCGCCTGGAGCCCCGCCCCGGCCGGGACCTCGGCCATCGGGTCCAGCGGGTGCGCGCCCGGCTCCTTGCACCGCACGTCCCCGCAGGAGCACACCTCGCCGCCGCGCCCCGCCCGCGCCCCCGGCGCCACCGTCCAGCCGCACAGCCCGGTGTACTCGGCGACGGTGCCGCACACCGCCGCACGCGCCCTGCGGCGTACGGCACTCCACCCGCCGGGGAGCGCCGCCGCCCGTGCAGCGTGCCGCACGACGGCCCGCTGCTCCCGCGTCTCGCGCATGCTGCCGATCGTGAACACCATGACCCCTCCAACGGATCGCGCCGGCCGTTGGTTACGCACGCGCAAGGCGGCGGTCCCGGCGGCATGTGTCAAGTGAATCGCTCGCAGACGCCCCGGAGTTCATCCGATGGGGTGGCGAATGGTGGCGTTTCCGCAATTGCGGTCCCGCGGCATATGGCCGGGGGATACGTTACGTATGAAGCAGAAGCGGGATGGGGGCGCGGCCGGTGACCGGGACAGCGGACAAGCAGCCCAACGCGCAGTTGACCTCGTGGTTCGTGCGCAGCGGCTGGTCCAAGGGTGAGCTGGCGCGCCAAGTCAACCGCAGGGCACGGCAGTTGGGCGCCCACCACGTCAGCACCGACACGTCAAGGGTTCGCCGGTGGCTGGACGGCGAGCAGCCCCGCGAACCCATCCCGCGCATCCTGTCCGAGCTGTTCTCCGAACGCTTCGGTTGCGTCGTCCCCGTCGAGGACCTCGGGCTGCGCTCGGCCCAGCAGCCGCCCTCCGGCGGCGACATCGACCTGCCCTGGGCCGGCCCGCAGACCGTCCAGCTGATCAACGAGTTCTCCCGCAGCGACCTCATGCTCGGCCGCCGCGGCTTCCTCGGCGCCTCCCTCGCACTGTCCGCGGGACCCGCCCTGCTCGAATCCATGCAGCGCTGGCTGGTACCGGCCTCCACCGCGCCCCGCCCGCCCGCAGCGGCCGCGGGCCTGAGCGGCGGCCGGGTGGCCCGGCTGTCCGAGCAGGAACTGCAACTCCTGGAGTCCACCGCGGCGATGTTCCGCGACTGGGACAGCCAGTGCGGCGGCGGACTGCGCCGCAAGGCCGTCGTCGGCCAGCTGCACGAAGTGACCGACCTCCTCCAGGAACCGCACCCCGAGCCCGTCACCCGCCGGCTCTACCGCGTCACCGCCGACCTGGCCGCCCTCGCCGGCTGGATGAGCTACGACGTGGGGCTGCAACCGATCGCCCAGAAGTACCTGGTGCTCGCGCTCCACGCGGCCAAGGAGGCCGGCGACCGCCCGCTCGGCGCGTTCGTGCTGTCCTCGATGAGCCGCCAGATGATCCACCTGGAGCGCCCCGACGACGCCCTGGAACTCATCCACCTCGCGCAGTACGGCAGCCGCGACTCGGCCGGCGCCGCCACCCAGTCGATGCTCTACGCGCTGGAGGCCCGCGCCTACGCCAACATGGGCCAGGTCAACAAGTGCCACCGCGCGGTCCGGATGGCCGAGGACACCTTCACCGACGCCCGCCCCGGCGAGGAGCCCGCCTGGATCAGCTTCTTCACCGAGGCCGAACTGCACGCGGAGAACGCGCACTCCTACCGCGACCTCGCCTACGTCGCCGGCCGCAGCCCGACGTACGCCTCCCTCGCCCAGCCCGAGATGCGCCAGGCCGTCGAGGGCTTCCGCACCGACCCCGTCCACCAGCGCGCCTACGCGCTGAACCTGGTCGGCATGGGCACCGTGCAGCTGCTGATGCGCGACCCCGAGCAGGCCGCGCACTACACCGACCAGGCCATCGCCGTCGCCAAGCGGGTCCGCTCCGAGCGCGTGAACACCCGTATCCGCAAGACCACCCATGCCGCCGTCCGCGACTTCGGCGACGTACCCGAAGTGGCTCAGCTCGCCGAGCGGCTTTCCGAGGAACTCCCGGAAGTCGCCGAGTCCGCGTAATCCGCTTCCCCACCCGTATACATCCTTCACCGAACACCCGGATGGTTCATCTCCGCGTAACACGGGTGACTTCTTCGTCACTGCGGTGAAACATCCTATGGCATCGGGTGAAACCCGCCTCGGCCAACCTCTAGGCCCATACCGGCCCACCCCTGCACCGCCCGCACGGGCCGTTCGGATGACGAGGAGACGCCGATGGCACCAGCCATCATCACACTGGCCGCGGACGCGCCCAAGCTCGACACCGGCAATACCGCATTCCTGCTCCTGAGCTCCGCGCTCGTGATGCTGATGACCCCGGGGCTGGCGTTCTTCTACGGCGGAATGGTCCGCGTGAAGAGTGCCCTGAACATGCTGATGATGAGTTTCATCAGCCTCGGGATCATCACCCTGCTGTGGACCGGATACGGATTCAGTTTCGCGTTCGACGGCGACCACGGCGGATTCCTCGGCGGCACCGGCTGGCTCGGCCTGCGCGACATCGCACCGGACGACCTGTGGGGCGCCACCGGCACCCCGGTCTTCGCGTTCGCCGCGTTCCAGCTGATGTTCGCCGTCATCACCCCGGCCCTGATAAGCGGCGCCCTGGCCGACCGGGTGAAGTTCACCGCCTGGTCGCTGTTCATCGCCGTCTGGGCGACCGTGGTGTACTTCCCGGTCGCGCACTGGGTGTGGGGCGGCGGCTGGCTCGGCAAGAAGGGCGTCATCGACTTCGCCGGCGGCACCGCGGTGCACATCAACGCCGGTGCGGCCGCCCTCGGCGTGATCCTCGTCATCGGCAAGCGGGTCGGCTTCAAGCGCGACCCGATGCGCCCGCACAGCATGCCCTGGGTGATGCTCGGCGCCGGCCTGCTGTGGTTCGGCTGGTTCGGCTTCAACGCCGGCTCGGAGATCACCTCCGACGGCGTCGCCTCCACCGTCTTCATCAACACCCAGATCGCCACCGCCGCCGCCATGATCGGCTGGCTGGCCTACGAGCGGCTGCGCCACGGCTCCTTCACCACCCTGGGCGCCGCCTCCGGCGCCGTCGCCGGCCTGGTCGCGATCACCCCCTCCTGCGCCTCGGTCAGCCCGCTCGGCGCGATCGCGGTCGGCGTCATCGCCGGCGTCATCTGCGCCGCCGCGGTCGGCCTGAAGTACCGTTTCAACTACGACGACTCCCTCGACGTCGTCGGCGTCCACATGGTCGGCGGCATCGTCGGCTCCCTGCTGATCGGCCTGCTGGCCACCGGCGGCGTCGGCCAGGACGTCAAGGGCGTCTTCTACGGCGGCGGCTGGCACCAGTTCGGCATCCAGGCCATCGGGGTCTTCGCGGTCCTGGGCTACTCCCTGGTCTGCTCCGCGATCCTCGCCAAGCTGATCGACATGGCGATGGGCTTCCGGGTCGCCGAGGACGTCGAGATCAGCGGCATCGACCAGGCCGAGCACGCCGAGACCGCCTACGACTTCACCGGCGTCGGCAGCGTCTCGCACGCGGCCCCCGCGGGCACCCAGGCCGCCGCGACCAAGAAGGTGGACGCGTGAAACTCATCACCGCCGTCGTGAAGCCGCACCGGCTCGACGAGATCAAGGAAGCCCTCCAGGCGTTCGGCGTGCAGGGCCTGACCGTCACCGAGGCCAGCGGCTACGGCCGCCAGCGCGGCCACACCGAGGTCTACCGGGGCGCGGAGTACACCGTCGACCTCGTGCCGAAGATCCGGATCGAGGTCCTCGTCGAGGACGCCGACGCCGAACAGCTCATCGAGGTCGTCGTCAAGGCGGCCAGGACGGGCAAGATCGGAGACGGGAAGGTGTGGAGCCTGCCGGTCGACACGGCCGTCCGGGTCCGCACCGGCGAGCGCGGCCCCGACGCGCTCTGACGACCCGCGGGTGCGATCGGCGGCGGGCGGGCACGGCGCTCCCCGGCGCCCGGCCCCCCGGGCGGGACAGGCTGCGCCAGGCAGCCGGCCGCCGACCGCACCCCGGGCCGCAGGCCCCGGCCACCTCGCGCCGCGGCCCGACCACGACACAGCGGAGCACGAGTGACCGACAGCGTCGAAGCGGAAGGCCACGGCTATGCGGCGGCCCGGCTGCGCCTCCTCACCGAGGAGGGGCGGTCCGGGCCGCCGCGCCGCGCCGCCCTCGCCACCCTCACCGACCAGTGGCTGGCCGCGCTGGCCACCGACGCCGCACGCGAGACCGGCGCCACCGACTGGGCGCTGGTCGCCGTCGGCGGCTACGGCCGCGGCGAGCTGTCCCCCCGCAGCGACCTCGACCTGCTGCTCCTGCACGAGTCCCCACGCTCCGCCGCCGCCCTCGCCGACCGCCTCTGGTACCCGGTGTGGGACCTCGGCCTCGCCCTCGACCACTCCGTACGCACCCCGGCGGAGGCCCGCGGCACCGCCGCGGACGACCTGAAGGTCCACCTCGGCCTGCTGGACGCCCGGCACATCGCCGGGGACACCGCCCTCACCGCCGGCCTGCGCAGCACCGTCCTCGCCGACTGGCGCAACCAGGCCCCGAAACGGCTCCCCGCGCTGCACGAGATGTGCGCCGAGCGCGCCGAACGCCAGGGCGAGCTGTCCTACCTGCTCGAACCCGACCTCAAGGAGTCCCGCGGCGGCCTGCGCGACGCCACCGCGCTGCGCGCCGTCGCCGCCTCCTGGCTGGCCGACGCCCCCCGCGAGGGCCTCGAAGAAGCCCGCAGCAGGCTGCTCGACACCCGCGACGCCCTCCACCTGGCCACCGGCCGCGCCACCGACCGGCTCGCCCTCCAGGAGCAGGACCAGGTCGCCGACGCCCTCGACCTGCCCGACGCCGACGCCCTGCTCCGCCAGGTCTACGAGGCCGCCCGCCGGATCGCCTACGCCTCCGACGTCACCTGGCGCGAGGTCGCCCGGGTGCTGCGCGCCCGCGCGTCCCGCCCGCGCCGCCGCGGCCTGCTCGGCCGCGGCCGAGCTCCCAGCCCCCAGGCGGCCGCCGAACGCGTCCCGCTCGCCGAGGGCGTCGTGGAGCAGGAGGGCGAGGCGGTGCTCGCGCTGGCCGCCAAACCCGAACGCGACCCCGTGCTGCCGCTGCGCGCCGCGGCCGCCGCCGCCCAGGCCGGCCTGCCGCTGTCCCTGCACGCCGTCCGGCGCCTGGCGGCCACCGCCCGGCCGCTGCCCGTGCCGTGGCCGGCCGAGGCCCGCGAGCAACTGCTCACCCTGCTGGGCGCCGGCGAGTCCGCCGTGCCGGTCTGGGAGGCCCTGGAGGCCGAGGGCCTGATCACCCGGCTCCTCCCCGACTGGGAGCGGGTGCGCTGCCGCCCGCAGCGCAACGCCGTGCACCGCTTCACCGTCGACCGGCACCTGGTCGAGGCGGCCGTCCAGGCGTCCGGCCTCACCCGCCGGGTCGGGCGCCCCGACCTGCTGCTCACCGCGGCCCTGCTGCACGACATCGGCAAGGGCTGGCCGGGCGACCACAGCGAGGCCGGCGAGGTGATCGCCCGCGACGTCGCCGCCCGGATCGGCTTCGGCCCGGCCGACGCCGACACCCTCGCCCTGCTGGTCCGCCACCACCTGCTGCTCATCGACACCGCCACCCGCCGCGACCTGGACGACCCCGAGACCGTCCGCACGGTCGCCGAGACCGTCCGCGACACCTCCACCCTGGAACTGCTCGCCGCCCTCACCGAGGCCGACGCGCTGGCCACCGGGCCCGCCGCCTGGAGCACCTGGCGCGCCTCCCTCCTGGCCGACCTGGTCGAACGCGTCGCCGGCGCCCTGGACACCGGCGACCTGCCCGACAGCGCCGACCGCGAGCCCACCGCCGAGGAGGAGCGCCTGGCCATCGAGGCGGCCCGCACCGGCGGCCCCGTACTGGCCCTGCACGCCAAGGCCGAGCCGGAACCGGAAGGCGACGCCCAGGACGAGGCGCTCGGCGTCGAACTGCTGCTGGCCGTACCCGACCGGCCGGGCCTGCTCGCCCACGCCGCCGGGGTGCTGGCCCTGCACCGGCTCACCGTGCGCGCCGCCGACCTGCGCGCGGTCGACCCGGTGGGGGAGGGGCCGGTGGCCCTGCTGAGCTGGCGGGTCTCCGCGGAGTACGGGGCGCTGCCCGAGGCCGCCCGGCTGCGCGCCGACCTCGCCCGCGCCTTCGACGGCTCCTTGGACATCGAGGCGCGGCTGGCCGAGCGGGAGGCCGCCTACCCGCGCCGCCGCGGGGTGGTGCCGCCGCCGGCCCGGGCCACCGTCGCCCCGGGGCACACCTCGCAGACCGCCACCGTGCTGGAGGTCCGCGCCCATGACGCCCCGGGCCTGCTGCACCGGATCGGCCTGGCGCTGGCCGCGACCGCCGTCACCGTGCGCTCCGCACGCATCTCCACCCTGGGCGCCAACGCGGTCGACGCCTTCTACCTCGTTGGCAAGGACGGCGACCCGCTGCCCGCGGCCCGCGCCGCGGAAGTGGCCCGCCAGGTCGAGGCCGCCCTGCGCTGACGGCCGATTCCGGCGGGTTCCGCCCGGGGCATCCGGCTCGGCGCGCGGGCCGGATACCCTGGAGGGCGACTGTCTTCCGCCCCCGACCCCTGAGGACCTGCGACCACCGTGTTCGACACTCTGTCTGATCGCCTCGCGAATACCTTCAAGAGCCTCCGGGGCAAGGGCCGCCTGAGCGAGGCGGACATCGACGCCACGGCACGCGACATCCGCGTCGCGCTGCTGGAAGCCGACGTCGCGCTCCCGGCGGTGCGGGCCTTCATCGCCAACGTCAAGCAGCGCGCCCTGGGCGCCGAGGTCTCCCAGGCACTGAACCCGGCGCAGCAGGTCATCAAGATCGTCAACGACGAGTTGGTCACGATCCTGGGCGGGGAGACCCGGCGGCTGCGGTTCGCCAAGCAGCCGCCGACCGTGATCATGCTGGCCGGCCTCCAGGGCGCCGGCAAGACCACGCTCGCGGGCAAGCTGGGCCGCTGGCTGAAGAAGGAGGGCCACGCCCCGCTGCTGGTCGCCTGCGACCTCCAGCGCCCCAACGCGGTCAACCAACTCTCCGTCGTCGCCGAGCAGGCGGGTGTCGCGGTCTACGCGCCCCAGCCGGGCAACGGCGTGGGCGACCCGGTCCAGGTCGCCCGGGACTCCATCGAGTACGCCAGGACGCAGCAGTACGACATCGTCGTGATCGACACCGCCGGCCGGCTCGGTGTCGACCAGGAGATGATGCAGCAGGCCGCGGACATCCGGGACGTCACCCGCCCCGACGAGATCCTGTTCGTGGTCGACGCGATGATCGGCCAGGACGCGGTGAACACCGCGGAGGCCTTCCGCGACGGCGTCGGCTTCGACGGCGTGGTGCTCTCCAAGCTCGACGGCGACGCCCGCGGCGGCGCCGCCCTGTCGATCGCGCACGTCACCGGCAAGCAGATCATGTTCGCCTCCAACGGCGAGAAGCTCGACGACTTCGACACCTTCCACCCCGACCGCATGGCGTCGCGGATTCTGGACATGGGTGACGTCCTGTCGCTGATCGAGAAGGTCGAGCAGACCTTCAGCCAGCAGCAGGCCGAGGAGATGGCCGCCAAGCTGGCCAAGGGCCCCAAGGAGTTCACGCTCGACGACTTCCTGGCGCAGATGGAGCAGGTCCGCAAGATGGGCTCGCTCTCCAAGCTGCTCGGCATGCTGCCGGGCATGGGCCAGATCAAGGACCAGATCAACAACCTGGACGAGAAGGACGTCGACCGCACCGCCGCGATCATCAAGTCGATGACGCGCGCCGAGCGGGCCGACCCGCACATCATCAACGGCTCGCGCCGGGCCCGGATCGCCAAGGGCTCGGGGGTCGAGGTCAGCGCGGTCAAGAGCCTGGTGGAGCGGTTCTTCGAGGCGCGCAAGATGATGTCGCGGATGGCGCAGGGCGGCGGCATGCCGGGGATGCCCGGGATGCCGGGCATGGGCGGCGGCCCGGGCCGGCAGAAGAAGCAGCAGAAGCAGGCCAAGGGCAAGCGGCAGTCGGGCAACCCGATGAAGCGCAAGGCCGAGGCGGCCGCGGCCGCGGCGCGCCGCGAACAGCAGCAGCAGGGCGGCGGCGCGGGCCCGGCGGAGCTGCCGGGCGGCAAGGACTTCGAACTGCCGGACGAGTTCAAGAAGTTCATGGGCTGACCTGGCGTCAGCAAGGGGGTCGGCGGTCGCGGACCGCCGGCCCCCGCCGCTGTGCGCGGTGCGGGGCCCTGTGCGGACAGCGCGCGGCGGCCGCGGTCGGCTGGGATGATGCGATCATGCGTATTTCGATCCGCGAGCCCCGGCTGGGGGACGCCCAGGCCCACCGCGCCGCCGTGCTGCGGTCCGCGGCGCACCTGCGGCCGTGGAACCCGGTCGAGCCGGACGCGCTGCCCGAGCTGCTGCGGCGGCAGGGCGACGGCCTGCGGACGTTCCTGATCCTCGACGAGGACGAGGACGAGGACGAGGGCGAGGACGGGGCGGCCGCGTCCGGCGCCGCCGGGGGCGGGATCGTCGGCGTGTGCAACGTCGCCAACATCGTGCTGGGCCGCTTCCGCAACGCGGCGCTCGGCTACGACAGCTACCTGCCGTACGCGGGCACCGGGCGGATGACCCGCGGGCTGCGGCTGGTGGTCGACCGCTGCTTCGCCGCCCGGCCGGGCGGGCTGGGGCTGCACCGGCTGGAGATCAACGTCCAGCCGCACAACGACCGTTCGCTGGCGATGGCCCGGCGGCTGGGCTTCCGGCACGAGGGCTTCTCCCCGCGCATGCTGTACATCAACGGCGACTGGCGGGACCACGAGCGGTTCGCGCTCACCGCCGAGGAGTGGGGCGCCGCGCAGCCGTAGCGGCGTTCGGCGCGCTGCGCGGGCGGTCACGGGGCAGGGAGTGCAGGGGCCAGGGCCGCAGGTCGCAGGTCGCGGATCACCGGTCACAGGCCGCGTATCACAGGCCGCGGGCGCGGGTCACAGCAGGGAGGGCAGCCCATCGGTCCTGGCCACCCGCTCCAGCTCGTCCAGCGCCCGCACCGCCCGGTCGGCGGCGGCCGGGTCCTTGGCGGCCAGTCCGCTCGCCGCGAACTCGTCCTCGTCCAGCCGCAGCACGTCGGCGCCGTCGGCGGACACCCACAGGTCGAGGTCCAGGTCCTCCGACAGCAGCGTGCCGCCCTCGACGGCGACCGGGCGCGTGACGTCGCAGTACCAGCCCTTCAGGGCGCCGGCCGGGTCGCGCACCTCCTTGACCGCGTACCAGCGGTCGCGCCAGTAGTGCTCGGTGAACACGTCGCCGGGCGCGAAGCGCACGAAGCCGAAGTCGCGGACGGCGGGCAGCGACCAGGGCGCGGTGACGGTCACCCGGACCCCGTCGTCGAAGCGCACGGTGGCGTCGTAGCGGACCTTCTCCCGGCCGGCCTTCAGCAGGCGGACGACGGCGGGGGAGCCGGCGGGCAGCGGTGCGGGCGGCTGGGTGTGCGGCGGGGCGGGCGGAGTCGGCATGCGGCCACTGTGGCCGAGCCGGCGCCCGGCGGCCAGCCGTTTTCCCCCGCGCCGCGCCGCGGGCGGCCGGGTGCCCCGGCGGCAACCGATTCACGCTGCGGCGGCGCGGGGCCGTACCATCGGCCCATGGCTAAGGCTCCCGTTCTCACCCCCCAGGCGGACGACTTCCCGCGCTGGTACCAGGACCTGATCAACAAGGCCGAACTGGCCGACAACGGACCGGTGCGCGGCACCATGGTGATCAGGCCGTACGGCTACGGTCTGTGGGAGCGGATGCAGGCCGACATGGACGCGCGGATCAAGGCGGTCGGCGCGCAGAACGCGTACTTCCCGCTCTTCATTCCGCAGTCGTACCTGACCCGCGAGGCCGAGCACGTGGAGGGCTTCGCGCCGGAGCTGGCGGTGGTCACCCACGGCGGCGGCAAGGAGCTGGAGGAGCCGATCGTCGTCCGGCCGACGTCCGAGACGATCATCAACGAGTACTTCTCGAAGTGGGTGCAGAGCTACCGCGACCTGCCGCTGCTGATCAACCAGTGGGCGAACGTGGTGCGCTGGGAGCTGCGGCCGCGGCTGTTCCTGCGGACCACCGAGTTCCTGTGGCAGGAGGGGCACACCGCCCACGCCACCCAGGCCGACGCCCGCGAGTTCGCCTCCCGCATCCAGTACGACGTCTACGCCGACTTCATGGAGAACGTCCTGGCGATGGACGTGGTGCCGGGCCGCAAGACGGCCAGGGAGCGGTTCGCGGGCGCGATCAACACCCTCACCCTGGAAGGGATGATGGGTGACGGCAAGGCGCTCCAGCTGGGCACCAGCCACGAGTTGGGGCAGAACTTCGCCAAGGCGTTCAACACCTCCTACCTGTCCAAGGAGGGCACCCAGGAGCACGTCTGGCAGACGTCCTGGGGCAGCACCACGCGGATGATCGGCGCGCTGGTGATGATGCACGGCGACGACAACGGGCTGCGGGTGCCGCCGAAGCTGGCGCACGTGCAGGTCGTCGTCCTGGCGATCAAGGACGACGAGGCCGTGGTGGGGAAGGTGCGCGAGGTCGGCGAGCAGCTGCGCGCGGCCGGGCTGCGGGTCGTCGTGGACGACCGGACGGACACCCCGTTCGGCCGGCGGGCGGTCGACTGGGAGCTCAAGGGCGTGCCGGTGCGGATCGAGATCGGCCCGCGCGACCTGGCCGGCGGCACCGCGATGCTGGCCCGCCGCATCCCCGGGGGCAAGGAGCCGGTCGCGCTGGACGCGCTCACCTCGGTGCTGCCGAAGGTGCTGGAGGAGGACCAGGCGCTGCTGCTCCAGGAGTCGCGCGACCGCCGGCTCGCCCGGACCGTGGACGTGGCGTCGGTCGGCGAGGCGGTCGAGGCCGCGGCCGACGGCTGGGCCCGCATCCCGTGGGCCGACCTCGGCCCCGAGGGCGAGGCCAAGCTCGCCGAGCAGGGTGTGTCGGTGCGCTGCCTGGTCGCCGAGGACGGCTCGGTGCCGGTCGCGGACGACGCCCCGGGCACCGTGGCGATCGCGGCCCGCGCCTACTAGATCGCGGCCCGCGCCCACGAGGCCGCCGTCGGGCGGTGCCTAAGGGCCGGCGGGCGGCTCCCCGCGGCGCTCCCGGCCGCGTCCGCTGACCGACCCTCGGCGTACGGAATATGTTCATACGTCCGCGCTTGGGGCGGGTGCGCAGGTTCACCGGTGTTACTCCGGTCCCTCCGCACCCGCCCCGCGTCATGCGTATCCATGCGCAACATCCGGAACTGACCGATCAGTGCAAATTAATTGGGCTGGCCCGGAATAGGAACACCGGGGGCGCCCGGCTCGTTGTCACGGCGTGAGCACGACACCACCTGTTCTCGCCGCCGAGCTGGCAGTCGCCTGGGCCGATATTCAACGGCACCACCCCGAGCTGCCCGATCTGGCCGCGCCCGAGTCCCTGATCGGCGAGTCCTCGTCCGCCTGCGGCACCGAGCTCTCCTTCGAAAGGCTGCTGCACGAAGCCGTGCACGGCATCGCCGCGGCCCGCGGCATCCGCGACACCTCGCGCGCCGGCCGCTACCACAACCGCAGATTCCTCACCATCGCCGACGAGATGGGGCTCGACCACGCCGACGAGCCGCATCCCAGCAGCGGCTTCTCGCTCGTGGTGATGCGGCCCGACACCCGCAAGCGCTACCGGGCCACCATCGAGCGGCTCCAGCGCGCGCTGAAGGCGCACTCCGCGGCCACCACCGACGACACTGCCCGCTCCTTCCGCGGACCTGCCGCCCGGCACGGCTCCTCGGGCGGCGGCGTGCGGGTCAAGGCCGTCTGCGACTGCGGGCGGAATGTCCGGGTGGTGCCCTCGGTCCTCGCCCAGGCCCCGATCATGTGCGGAGCCTGCGGGCAGCCCTTCCGCATCCCGGAGGTCGTTGGGGTCGCCTGACTGTGGCAGAATGTTCAGCTGAGAACTCGACAGCCGTGCAGGAACCCTCTCTCCTTCGGCTGACGCGTCCGCCGGGCGCACGACCTCCACAACCCCACGTGGCCGTCCGCGTGCCCAAACACGTCAACTCCAGGAGAACCCACTCCCGTGGCAGTCAAGATCAAGCTGAAGCGCCTGGGCAAGATCCGCGCGCCTCACTACCGCATCGTCGTCGCCGACTCCCGTACCCGCCGTGACGGCCGGGCCATCGAGGAGATCGGCCTGTACCACCCGGTGCAGAACCCGTCGCGCATCGAGGTCGACTCCGACCGCGCGCAGCACTGGCTCTCCGTCGGCGCGCAGCCGACCGAGCCCGTGCTCGCCATCCTGAAGCTCACCGGCGACTGGCAGAAGTTCAAGGGCGAGCCCGCCCCGGCCCCGCTGCTCCAGCCGGAGCCGAAGGCCGACAAGCGCGCGCTGTTCGAGGCCGCGGCCAAGGACACCGCCGACGAGCCGAAGGGTGAGGCGATCACCCCCAAGGCGAAGAAGGCTGACAAGAAGGCCGACGACGCCGAGGCCACCGCCTCGGCCGAGTCCACCGGGGCCTGAGCGTGCTGGAAGAGGCCCTTGAGCACCTTGTGAAGGGCATCGTCGACAACCCCGACGAGGTACAGGTCGGCATGCGGACGCTGCGCCGCGGCAGTGTGCTGGAGGTCCGGGTCCACCCCGACGACCTCGGCAAGGTCATCGGCCGCAACGGCCGTACCGCGCGTGCACTGCGCACCGTGGTCGGCGCCCTCGGCGGCCGCGGTGTCCGGGTCGACCTCGTCGACGTGGACCAGGTGCGCTGAGCGCGCCTGCCACGTCCCCGTGGGTGCCGGCGCCCGCCGGCACACCGGGTTTTCGTTGCACCGGGCCGGAGGCGGTCATACCGCCTCCGGCCCGACGCGTTTCCCGCCGCGGCCGCACCGGCCGCGGTCTCCACCGTTCCCCCAGCGGAAGTTGAGCAGGACGTGCAGCTCGTAGTCGGCCGGATCGGACGCGCCCACGGCATCAAGGGCGAGGTGAGCGTCGAAGTGCGCACCGACGAGCCGGAGCTGCGGCTCGCACCCGGCGCCGTACTGGCCACCGACCCGGCCGCGACCGGGCCGCTGACCATCGCCACCGGCCGGGTGCACTCCGGCCGCCTGATGCTGCGCTTCGAGGGCGTCACCGACCGCAACGGCGCCGAGGCGCTGCGCGGCACCCTGCTGATCGCCGAGGTCGACCCGGAGGAGACCCCGGAGGACCCCGAGGAGTTCTACGACCACCAGCTCATCGACCTGGACGTGGTGACCGTCGACGGCCGCGAGATCGGCCGGATCGCCGAGATCACGCACCTGCCGTACCAGGACCTGCTGGTGGTGGCGCGCACCGGGGGCGGCGAGGTGCTGGTGCCGTTCGTCTCGGCGATCGTGCCGGAGATCGACCTGGCCGAGCAGCGCGCCGTGATCGACCCGCCGCCCGGGCTGCTGGACGAGCTTCCCGCGCCGGGCGAGGGCGGTACTCCGGGCGAGGGCGGTACTCCGGGTGAGGGCGGCGCCTGACATGCGGATCGACGTCGTCACGATCTTCCCCGAGTACCTCGCGCCGCTGGACGTCTCCCTGGTCGGCAAGGCCCGCGCGGCCGGCCGGCTCGACGTGCGCGTGCACGACCTGCGCGGCTGGGCGCACGACCGCCACAACACGGTGGACGACACCCCGTACGGCGGCGGGCCCGGCATGGTGATGATGACCGGCCCCTGGGGCGAGGCCCTGGACCAGACCCTCGCCGACGGCTACGAGCAGGGCGCCCACGACCCCGTCCTGGTCGTCCCCACCCCCAGCGGCCGTCCCTTCACCCAGCAGACCGCGGTGGAGCTGTCGCGGTGCCCCTGGCTCGTCTTCACCCCGGCCCGCTACGAGGGCATCGACAGCCGCGTCACCGCCGAGTACGCCACCAGGATGCCGGTCTGCGAGGTCTCCATCGGCGACTACGTCCTGGCCGGCGGCGAGGCCGCGGTCCTGGTCGTCACCGAGGCCGTCGCCCGGCTGCTGCCCGGTGTCCTGGGCAACGCGCAGTCGCACGCCGACGACTCCTTCGCCCCCGGCGCCATGGCCGACCTGCTGGAGGGCCCGGTCTACACCAAGCCGCCCTCCTGGCGCGGCCGCGGCATCCCCGAGGTGCTGCTCAGCGGCCACCACGGCAAGGTCGCCCGCTGGCGCCGCGACGAGGCGCTGCGCCGGACCGTCGCCAACCGGCCCGACCTGGTCGAGCGCGCCGACCCCGCCGCCTTCGACAAGAAGGACCGCGAGATGCTCAGCATCCTGGGCTGGCAGCCCGGCCCCGACGGCCGATTTGGGCGCAACCCCGACGCCGTGGAAGAATGACCCGCTGTTGCCTGCCCCGCGAGCGCCCCTGCCACAGGGGGACAGCCGCCGCCCGGAGCGAGGCGGCCACACCGTAGGACCGATGAACATCCGACACGAGCATGCCGCCGATGACCTGTGGCATCGGCGAGGAAGCGACGAACGACCATGAGCAGCCTGATCGACAGCGTCAACAGCGCGAGCCTGCGCACCGACGTGCCGGCCTTCCGCCCCGGCGACACCGTCAACGTCCACGTGCGCGTCATCGAGGGCAACCGCTCCCGTGTGCAGCAGTTCAAGGGCGTCGTCATCCGCCGCCAGGGTGCGGGGATCAGCGAGACCTTCACGGTCCGCAAGGTCAGCTTCTCCGTCGGCGTCGAGCGCACTTTCCCGGTGCACACGCCGATCGTCGAGAAGATCGAGGTCGTCACCCGCGGCGACGTCCGCCGCGCGAAGCTGTACTACCTCCGTGAGCTGCGCGGCAAGGCCGCGAAGATCAAGGAGAAGCGCGACAACTGATCGCTTGACCTTCCCTTGGGGCGGGCCGGATAAGCTTCCGCCCCGATGGACAGCGAAGCAGTGACCCCGGAGCGCGACCGTTCCCCCACCGCCGATCAGGCGGAACCGGAGGAGCGGTCGCGTTCCGTCGTGAGCGAGCGGATCGCCGACTTCTGGGAGGACTGGCACCGCACGCTGCTGCTCGCGCTCGCCTGCTGCGCCGCGCTGCTGCTGGTCAGCCACTTCGTGGTGGAGCCCTTCGAAGTGCCCAGCTCGTCCATGGAGAACACACTGCGGGTCGGCGACCGGGTACTGGTCAACAAGTTGGCGTACCGGTTCGGCGGCACGCCCCGGCGCGGGGACGTGATCGTGTTCGACGGCAAGGACTCCTTCACCACCACCGCCGGCACCGACTACGTCAAACGCGTGATCGGCGTCGGCGGCGACCGCGTCACCTGCTGCGACGCCCAGGGCCGGATGACCGTCAACGGCCGGGCCCTGGACGAGACCGGCTACCTGCGCCCGGGCAACGCGCCCTCCCGCGACCCGTTCGACATCGTGGTGCCCGCGGGCCGGCTGTGGGTGATGGGCGACCACCGCGCCGACTCCGCCGACTCCCGCGACCACCTCGGCGACCCCGGCGGCGGCACCGTACCGGTCGGCAAGGTGATCGGCCGCGCCGAGTGGATCGCCTGGCCGCCCGGCCACTGGACCCGGCTGCGCCGCCCCGCCACCTTCTCCCACGTGCCCGCGCCGGCCGGTGCGCATGGGTAACCGGGGCCGCCCGCGCGGCACCGACGCACCCCCCGCGGCGCCGGTCAGCGGCAGCCGGGTGGAGCGGCGCAAGCTCGCCCGCAAGGTCAGGCGCAAACGGCGCCGCGCCACCGCCCGCGAGGTGCCGCTGCTGATCCTGGTGGCGCTGGCCATCGCGCTGCTGCTGAAGACCTTCCTGGTGCAGGCGTTCGTGATCCCGTCCGGGTCGATGGAGCAGACCATCCGGATCGGCGACCGGGTGCTGGTCGACAAGCTCACCCCGTGGTTCGGCGCGAAGCCGCAGCGCGGCGACGTGGTGGTCTTCAAGGACCCCGGCGGCTGGCTGCAGGGCGAGCCCGCGCCCAAGCCCGACCCGGTGGTGCTCAAGCAGGTCAAGCAGGCGTTCAGCTTCATCGGGCTGCTGCCCGCCTCCGGCGAGCAGGACCTGATCAAGCGGGTGATCGGCGTCGGCGGCGACACCGTGAAGTGCTGCGACGCCCAGGGCCGGCTGACGGTCAACGGACAGCCGCTGGACGAGCCCTACCTCTACCCCGGCAACCCGCCCTCGACCATCAAGTTCACCGTGCACGTACCGCTGGGCCGGCTGTGGGTGATGGGCGACCACCGCTCGGACTCCGCCGACTCGCGCTACCACATGGACGAGGTGATCGACGGCAAGCACACCGACGGCACCATCTCCGAGCAGCAGGTGGTCGGGCGGGCGGTCGTGATCGGCTGGCCGATCGGGCACTGGCGGCGGCTGAAGGCGCCCGCGACGTTCGGCTCGGTGCCGCGGGCCGACGCGGCGTTCCCGGGCCGTACAGCGGCCGGGACTATGGTGGACGGGACCGACAACTCGGCCAACAATGCTCAAAGGACCGACCCGCTCCCGACTCCTGCGGAACTCCCGCTCGTTATGGGAATGGTGGGCCTGCGCCGAATCCGGCGCGGGCGACGTTATCGAATGAGGAGTGGATGTGGGGGACCTGGTGGTCGGCGCGCGGTCCGGTTCCGGCGAGCCCGAGAAGGGGGATGGCCGCCCGGTGCCCCCTGCGGACGGCGCACGGGCCGACGGCGTGGTCCCCGCGGACTCGACGGGCAGCGCGGCATACGGCAGCCCGTCCGTCGGCAGGGTCCCCGGGCCCTCCGACGGCGGCTACCCGGGCGGCGGTGACCCCGGCGGCCACCAGCCCGGCGGCCAGGGCTACGACCCGGGCGGCCCGGCGTACGACCCGGGCGTTCCCGGTGACGGCGGCGCGGCGGGCCAGCCCGGTTACGAGCCGGGCTACGTCCCCGTGGCGGGCACCAGGCCGGAGGACGTGAACGGCGTGGGCGCGCACCGCTACGACCCCGAGGGCCCCGGCGGGCCCGGCGGGCCGGAGGGCGAGGACCCCTCGGGCGGCGAGCCCGCGCCCGCCGCGGCGCGCAAGCCGCGCTCCTTCTGGAAGGAGCTGCCGCTGCTGATCGGCATCGCGCTGGTGCTGGCGCTGCTGATCAAGACGTTCCTGGTGCAGGCGTTCTCGATCCCGTCCGACTCCATGAACAACACCCTGCTCAGGGGCGACCGGGTGCTGGTCGACAAGCTCACCCCGTGGTTCGGCTCCGAGCCGACCCGCGGCGAGGTCGTCGTCTTCCACGACCCGGGCGGCTGGCTGCCGGAGAACCCGCCGCCGAGCAGCAATCCGGTGGTGCGCGGCTTGCAGAAGACGCTGAGCTTCATCGGCCTGATGCCGTCGGCCGAGGAGAAGGACCTGATCAAGCGGGTGATCGGGGTCGGCGGCGACACCGTCAGCTGCAAGGGCACGGGTCCGGTGATGGTCAACGGCAAGGCGCTCGACGAGCCGTACGTCTACCCGGGGAACACCCCGTGCAGCCCGGACAAGCCGTTCACCGTCCATGTGCCCAAGGGCCACATCTGGGTGATGGGCGACCACCGCCAGGACTCCCTCGACTCCCGGTACCACATGGACGAGGTGATCAACGGCAAGCACACCGACGGCACCGTCTCGACCAAGCAGGTCGTCGGCCGCGCGATCGTGGTCGCCTGGCCGATCAACCGCTGGGACTGGCTGGGCATCCCCGGCACGTTCTCGCAGTCGGGCATCAATGCCGCAGGCACGGTCGCCCCGACCGCGCTCGGGGTGGCCGGCGCGGTCCCGCTGGTGATGCTGCGGCGGCGCAGGCTGCTGCGCCGGCACGAGGCGGCGGGCGCGGAGCAGGGCTGAGCGGGCTGAGAGGGCTGACCGGGGCGCGTGCCGCCGGATAGGGTGCGGCTCCATGAGCGCGACACGTACGAGCAGCCGCCAGGTGGTATCCAAAGGCCGTGGCGGGACCGGGCACCGGCTGTCCGGGATCGCCGTGGCCCTGGGCTGCGTCCTCTTCCTGGGCGGCTTCGCGTGGGCGGCGGTGGTCTACCGGCCCTACACGGTGCCGACGAACTCGATGGAGCCCACGGTCCGGCCCGGGGACAAGGTGCTGGCCGAGCGGGTCTCCGGCGGCGAGGTGCACCGCGGCGACATCGTGGTCTTCAAGGACAAGCTGTGGGGCGACCTGCCCGAGGTCAAGCGGGTCGTCGGGGTCGGCGGTGACACGGTCTCCTGCTGCGACGCGCGCGGGCGGCTGATGGTCGACGGCAAGCCGGTCGACGAGACGTACCTGGACGCGACCGGGCAGGCGTCGGCGACGAAGTTCGAGACGAAGGTGCCCGCGGGCAAGCTGTTCCTGGTCGGCGACAACCGGGCGGTCTCGCAGGACTCCCGGCTGCACCTGGACGACGCCGAGGGCGGCGCGGTGCCTGCCTCCGATGTGAAGGCCCGGGTGGAGGCCACGGCGTGGCCGCTGGGCCGGGCCGGGTCGGTGGCGCGCACCTCCGCGTTCGACGGCCTGACCGGCGGCGGCGCGTCCGCCTACGGCCCGCTGCGCTGGCTGCTGGCGGCGGTGGTGGCCGGGGTGGTGCTGATCCTCGGCGGGGCCGCGTACCCGTCGCTGGCGGGCCTGGTGCGGCGGCGCTCGGGCTGAGGCGGCGGCGGGTGATACGGCGGTGTGCGGCTCCGGCGGTCCCCGCGTAGCGCACAATGGGGTCACGTACGGCTGAAGGGGAACATGCCATGAGCGCCGAGGACCTCGAAAAATACGAGACCGAGATGGAGCTGAAGCTCTACCGGGAGTATCGCGACGTCGTCGGCCTGTTCAAGTACGTGATCGAGACCGAGCGGCGCTTCTACCTCACCAACGACTACGAGATGCAGGTGCACTCGGTCCAGGGCGAGGTGTTCTTCGAGGTGTCCATGGCCGACGCGTGGGTCTGGGATATGTACCGGCCGGCCCGCTTCGTCAAGCAGGTCCGGGTCCTCACGTTCAAGGACGTGAACATCGAGGAGCTGAACAAGGCGGACCTGGATCTGCCGTCGGACGACTCCGGCTTCAATAACTGAGAGTTTTCCACAGGCCGGCGTTCAAGATCATCTTTGGTGGGCCGCTTTCTGTCACTGTGAGTGACGGAGGTGGTACTGATGAACGCACGAGGTGCGCTGGGGCGGTACGGCGAAGGTGTGGCCGCCCGGACCCTGCAGGACGCCGGGCTGGCCATCCTGGCGCGGAACTGGCGGTGGGGCCGCCGGGGCGAGATCGACATCGTCGCGGCCGACGGCGACGCGGTGGTGGTGTGCGAGGTGAAGACCCGCCGGGAGGGCGGCCACCAGCACCCCATGGCGGGGATCACGCCCGGTAAGGCGGCCAGGCTGCGGTCGCTCGCCGAGCGGTGGGCCGCCGAGCACGGCGGGGCGCCGCCCGGCGGCGTCCGGATCGACCTGGTCGGCGTGGTGCTGCCCGCGCGCGGCGCGCCGCGGGTCGAGCACGTGCGGGGGGTGGCGTGATGGGCTTCGCCCGCACCTGCTCGGTCGCGCTGGTCGGCGTGGAAGGCGTGGTGGTCGAGGTCCAGGCCGACCTGGAGCCGGGCGTGGCCGCCTTCGCGCTGGTCGGGCTGCCGGACAAGAGCCTGGTGGAAAGCCGCGACCGGGTGCGCGCGGCGATCGTGAACAGCGGGGAGACCTGGCCGCAGAAGAAGCTCACCGTGGGCCTGAGCCCGGCGTCGGTGCCCAAGGGCGGTTCCGGCTTCGACCTGGCGGTGGCGTGCTCGGTGCTGGCCGCCGGCGGCCGGATCGCGCCGAGCGCCATCGCCGACCTGATGATGATCGGCGAGTTGGGGCTCGACGGGCGGGTCCGCCCGGTGCGCGGTGTGCTGCCGGCGGTGCTCGCCGCGGCCGACGCGGGGTACCGGCAGGTGGTGGTGCCCGAGCGCACCACGTCGGAGGCGGCGCTCGTGCCCGGCGTGTCGGTGCTGGGTGTGCGCAGCCTGCGCCAGCTCGTCGCGGTGCTCAACGACGAGGTGGTGCCCGAGGAGCCCGAGGACACCGCGGGGGGCCGGCGGGCGCTGCCGGCCGCGGCTGCGGGGGTGGGAGACGGGCTCGGCGGCAGCGGGGCCGGCGTCTTCGGCGGGGCGCGGTTCGGCGGCGCCGGGTTCGGCAGCACCGACTTCACGGGCGGCCCGGGCGCCGAGGGCGGCGCCGGCCCCGACAGCGACCGGCACCGGCCCGACCTGGCCGACGTCGCGGGGCAGCGGGCGGCCCGGCTCGCCCTGGAGGTCGCCGCGGCCGGCGGCCACCACCTCTACCTGCACGGGCCGCCGGGCGCGGGCAAGACCATGCTCGCCGAGCGCCTGCCGGGCATCCTGCCGCCGCTGACCCGCCAGGAGTCGCTGGAGGTCACCGCGGTGCACTCGGTGGCCGGCATCCTCCCGTTCGGCCGCCCCATGGTCGACACCCCGCCCTACTGCGCGCCCCACCACTCGGCCACCATGCCCGCGCTGGTCGGCGGCGGCAGCGGACTGCCGCGCCCCGGCGCGGTCTCCCTCGCTCACCGGGGCGTACTTTTTCTCGACGAAGCCCCGGAGTTCAGCTCCCAGTCGCTCGACGCGCTGCGGCAGCCGCTGGAGTCCGGCCATGTGGTCGTGGCCCGGGCCGCGGGGGTGATACGGCTCCCGGCCCGCTTCATGCTGGTGCTGGCGGCGAACCCCTGCCCCTGCGGGCGGTACTCGGTGATCGGCGGGGGCTGCGACTGCTCGCCGAGCGCGGTGCGGCGCTACCAGGCCCGGCTGTCCGGGCCGCTGCTGGACCGGGTGGACCTGCGGGTGGACGTCGAGCCGGTCGGCCGGGCCGAGCTGATCGGACCCGGCGGTAAGGGCCCGGCCGGGGAGTCCACCGCGGTGGTGGGCGCGCGGGTCCGCGAGGCCCGCGCCAGAGCCGCCGCCCGCTACCAGGACACCCCCTGGAAGCTGAACAGCGAGGTGCCCGGCCACGAACTGCGCACCCGGTGGCATGTCGCGCCCGGCGCCCTGCGCGCGGTCGAGCGGGACATGGAGCGCGGCCTGCTCACCGCCCGGGGCCTGGACCGGGTGCTGCGGGTGGCGTGGACCGTCGCCGACCTCGCGGGCGCGGACCGGCCGACCCCCGAACACGTGCTGCTGGCACTCCAGTTGCGCACCGGGGTGCAAAGGGGAGCGGCGGCCGTGGCGGGCAGGGCGTGATGGCCGGGGAGGGGGCGGGCCGGACCCCGGAGCAGGAGGGCGCCGCGGCTGCTCCGGCCGGGCCGGAAAGCGGCGCCGGGGCGGTCGAGGAGCAGCTGCGGGCCGTCTACGCCGGGGGCGGGCCGACCGGCGCCGCGGGGCCGGACGCGGTGGTGGGGTGGCCGGAGCGGCTGGCCCGGGTCGCGCTGACCAGGGTGGCCGACCCCGGCGACAAGGTAATGGGCCGGGCGGTGCGGGAGTCGGGTCCGCGGGAGGCGCTGGCCGCGGCGCTCGGCGGGCGGCGGCTGCCCGGGGCCGGCCCGGAGCGGACTGCGGGATACCGGGCGCGGGCCGCGCGGGCCGACCCGGTCGCGGACCTGGCCGCGGCGCACCGGGCGGGCGGCCGGTTCCTGTGCCCGGGCGACGGCGACTGGCCCGGCCAGCTCGACGACCTGGCGGAGCAGCGGCCCTACGGGCTGTGGGTGCGCGGCAGGCCGTCGCTGCGGCTGTGGGCCCTGCGGTCGGTGGCGGTGGTCGGCGCCCGCGCCTGCACGGACTACGGCCGGCACATGGCGGTCCGGCTCGGCGCCGGGCTGGCGGGCGCGGGCTGGGCGGTGGTGTCGGGGGCGGCGTACGGCGTGGACGGCGCCGTGCACCGGGCCGTGCTGGCGGCCGGCGGCGCCACCATCGGCGTGGTGGCCAGCGGCATCGACACCGCCTACCCGTCCGGGAACAGCGACCTGATCGCCGCGATCGCCGAACAGGGGCTGCTGGTCGGGGAACTGCCGCCCGGCGACCACCCGACCCGGTCCAGGTTCGTGCTGCGCAACCGGGTCATCGCCGCGCTGACCAGGGGCACGGTCGTGGTCGAGGCCCGCTACCGCAGCGGCTCCCTGATCACCGCGCGGCGGGCGGCGGAGCTGGGCCGGATCACCATGGGCGTGCCCACACCTATTTCCGGGGGTGCCGCTCTGGCTCCGATCCGGTTCCGGGTGGCCATCGCCGCCTGAGCCCACGGACGGCCACGGGAGCGCACAGAGACGCCCCGCCGGGCGCGAGTACCGGCGGGGCGTCTCTATGTCCGGGGAGAGCGACGGAGACCCCACGACGGGCCTATGCCGCCCCGGGCTGCTCCAGCAGCAGTTCATCCCCGGCCCGGAAGCGCTCGGTGCCGCCCTCCTCCCAGGCCACGACCACGAACAGGCCGCCCATCGCGCCGATATCGGTCTTCGTCGCCTTCACGGTGCGCCACTGTCCCTCGTAGCCGATCCGGTCACCCGGGCCGACGAGCGCGGCCACCCTGGTGGCCGTCACCGCTCGGACTCCTCAACCCTGACGATGCGTTCCAGGGGCACATCCCACTCGATGCCACCACCCAGCGGGCGCATGAACGCCTGGCTCTTGACGAGCCTGTTCTTCTCCTTGGTGCGCTCCTCCAGCACCCAGATCAGGAGGCCCGTGCGCTCCGAGATCTTGTCCATCACCAGCGTTCCGGCCGGGTAGGGGAGCGGCCCCTCACACAGCCTCGTCTCAACTTTGCCGGTCACTCCCGACCGCCTTTCCGGAGCGCGTCGGCCAGCCGCGCGGCCACGTCGGCGCGCACCCGTCCGAGGTCCACGAGCCGCAGCTTCGGTGACGCGACGTCAACCGCGAGCGAGGGAAGGACGATCCCCGCGTCGGCCAGTGCTGCCCTGAGGGACTCCATTGCTGCGAAGGGGTCGATGTCCTGCTGTTCCTTGGTCGCCATGAACGGGACGCTAGAACCGTCGAGTTGCTCGGGCGTAGGCGGTTTTCTCGATTTTTCTCGGATGCTGGCTTGCTTAGCTCGTTTTTTCGCACGAAGGTGGTCGGAACCCGTGGTCGAGCGACCTCCACCGGGCAATGCTTGGGTGATCAGCCCCCGGCGGAAGGATCTGGTCATGGCCCGACGACTGCGCTTCAACGGGACGGGCAGCGGCGAAGGTAGCTGCCCGGCGATTCATGAGGACCTGGACACGGGCGAGGTCATCGTGCACGGGCCACGCCTCACCGACCCGGATGCCCTCGCGCAGCTCCAGCACATCGACGAGGACGAGATCCCGATCGTGATGCCCCGCAACACGCTGATCGACTTCGGCCCGAAGGACCGCGACACCGAACCGCGCATCTTCAACCCCCAGCAGTTCGCCCGCCTCTTCGAGAACTTCCAGCACAGCGCGTGGCACCTGGAGATGCGTAAGCGCTACGCGGTCGATGAGGCCACGGACACCTACGCGCAGTTCGCTCGGGGTGAGGCACCGACGTGGGACCTCGACACCCCGTGGAGCCAGGGCATCCGGGCCAAGACGGCGGACGGCGTCTACGTCGGCCGGGTGCGCATCGTGGACAACCCTCCGACCGAGGGGCAGCGGTATCTGCTCGCGCACGCTGAGAAGAACGCCGCCCTGGGCGAGGACGTACGCAACATGTGGCGCGAGGACGCCGAGCGCGTCAACCTGCCGGATGAGGATTTCTGGATCTTCGATTCACACATCGTCGCCGTGTGCATCTTCGATGACGACGACAACCTGACGGGTGCCGAGCTGATCACGGAACCGGCGCGCGTCAACCAATACAACCGACTGCGGGACGTGGCCCAGCACCACGCCACCCCGTTCCGGAAGTTCGCGGCGGAGCTGGCCGCGAAGGAGGAGTAGCGCAGGCGTGAACCGGTGAGTACCGACTATCAGCAGGCTCGTGAAGCGCTCGGGGTTCGACTCCGGGAGCTTCGCTTGTCCTGCCCTGACGGTCGGCTCACCGGCACGGCCCTGGCGCGCAAGCTCGGGTGGCCCAACTCGAAGGTCTCGAAGCTGGAGCTTGGCAAGCAGACGGCCACCCCCGAAGACCTCGAACAGTGGGCCACCGCTTGCGGTCAGGTCGCGTCGTACGACGAGCTTCGGGCCAGGCTGGCGGGGTTCGAGTCGCACATCCGCTCATGGCGGCGTCAGCTCGTCGGCGGACATAAGCCCGTGCAGGACGCTCACAACGAGGCACAAGCCAATTCGAAGGTGCTCCGGACCTGGGAATCCTCGTGGGTCGTCGGCGTCCTCCAGACCCCCGACTATGCGCGGGCCGTGCTGACCCGGTCCGTCGAGCTGCACCGGTCCCCGCGTGACGTTGAAGAAGCCGTTCGTGCCCGGATGAAGCGTCAGGAACTTCTGTACAGCGGGGGCAGGCGATACCACGTCATCCTCTGGGAACCGGTGCTGCGGTCGCTGGTCTGCTCACCCTCGGTGCTGGCGGTCCAGCTCGACCGCCTCACGGGCGTGATCGGCATGGACACCGTGGAACTCGGCATCGTCCCGCTCACCGCGTCCTTGAAGGTCCCGCCCGGCTTGGGCTTCTGGATTTATGACGACCGCCAGGTGGTCACCGAGGCGTGGCACGCCGAACTGTGGTTGGACGACGCCGACAGCGTCGCCCTGTACCTGCGGACGTGGAAGACCTTGCGCGAATCGGCCGTGTACGGGGTTGACGCCCACAACATCATCAGTTCCGCCCGCCGGGCCCTGAACGCCCGTTGACGGGTCGCCTGGGCCGAGGCCCGGGACGGTATCTCCGGGGGTCTCGTGCTGGCGAGCACGGCCGGACGCCCCGGGCGGGGGCTCCAGGCCGCCGGAGACCCCACGGGAGGCCGCCGCTGGGTATGCCCGTGCCCGCAGGCCGGAGTCCCGGACGGCCGGGCGTCATGTTGAGACCCCGGGGTGCTCGCCGGCCTAACTTCCCGTAATCGATCTCAATACTTCTCGTTACTGGCGCTCAGAGGGTCGCCAACCCTCCAGGCACTTGCGCCATACGCAAATTGCGGGGGGCTGAACCCCCGTGCTCTCCTGGTACCAGCCGGGCGGCATAGCCCCCGGTCAGGGCCCCGCTTCGGCGGTGCGGCCCGAGGTTCCCGCCGTGTTCGGCACGTCCTGCCACACCTCAGACGGGAACCCCAATGTCTGCACGCACATTCAGCCCTGACGCCCTGCGCCAGATCCGGCGCGACCGTGGCGTGACCCAGGTTCAGTTGGCTGCCGTACTCGGTCGCAGCATCACGTCCGTGTCGATGTACGAGAACGGCCGCTCCACGCCGCCGGTCGAAGTGCTGGCCGCCATCGCCGACGCGCTCAACGCGCCGATGGACGCCTTCGTCACCGTCCCGGTCCGAGAGCTGGTGTCGGCCTGATGGACATCGCCAAGGACGCGCGCCCCATGACGGAGTCCGAGCGTAAGCGGCTCCTCCGTCTCCTCTTCGGCAAGCAGCCGCAGAAGTAACCCCACCCCGAACATGCCTGAGCCCCCGGGCGGCCGACCAAACCAACCCCGGGGGCTCCAACAAGAAAGTGGTCCTCCAGATGACCAACACCACCACGGAAACACGAGATTTGGCGCTGGCGCAAGCCCGGCTCGAAGTGCCCGAGTACGACACCGACCGGGCCGCGTACTTCGCTCAACTCGGCTTCGGCGTCGTGCCCATGCCGACCAACCGCAAGATGCCCGTCTACAAGGGCTGGCCCGACCTCGCGATGACCTCGGCCGAAGAGGTCGAGGAGATGTGGCGGAGCTTCACGCCGACCGGCTGGCGGAACATCGCGCTGACCCTGGACGGCTGGACCGTCGTGGACGTGGACCCGAAGAACGGCGGTACCGCGTCCCTGGAGAAGCTGACCGCCGAGCACGAGCTTCCGGCCACCCGGACGCATCACACCGCGTCAGGTCCGGACAGCCTCCACTTCATCTACCGGGCCGACCCGGACCGGCTTCTCAAGAGCGCACCGCTCGACCCGAGCCGTTACCCGGGCATCGACATCAAGACTGGTCGGGGCTCGCTGATCGTCGCGCCCGGGTCGGTGATCGACGGGCGACGTTACGAGGTGGTCAGCGCGGCTGAGCCCGTCGTGGCCCCTCCGTGGCTCTCGGAGATCCAGGGGGCCGCCCAGTACCCGGCCACCTCCTCCGTGCCCTCCCGTACCCCGTCCCGGGCCTCCGCTGGCCGCCCTCGCACGGCCACCCTGGCGGAGCTGCGCGCCGTGCCGCCGGACGACCCCGCCCGGGGTAACGGCTGGCTCGCCCAGGTCGCCGGACACCTCGCCCGGAAGCACACCGACTACCCCGCCTACCTTGCCGAGCTGGGCGAGATCGACAGCGGATCCGAGGTGCCTCACGAGAAGGACCGTTTCATGAAGACCGCCGATTCGATCTGGGAGCGCGAGCAGGGAAAGCCTCCGGCCGAGTCGCGCGAGCCCATCAATCCCGAATGGGGGTATCCGATCCAGTTGAAGGACGGAGCATCCAACATCCGCAATCTGCGGACGGCCCTCAACAACGGAGCCATCCCCGATGTCTACGTGCAGAACGGCCAACTGGTCAAGCTGTACGACGACTACGGGAACGTTGAGCTTCCGCAGGGCGAGTCACAAAAGGCGGTCGCGCCTTTCACGAACGACGCCTTCGGTAACGAGGTCGCCGATCACATCTTCTTCTACCAGGAGATCAAGGACGAGGACACGGGCGAATACAAGATGCGCCCGAAGCAGCCTCGGCAGGAGACCTTGCGGACGGTCCTCGGCAACAGGTCGTGGCCGGGCGTCCCGCCGCTGCGCGGCATCACCCGAGTGCCGATCCTTCGGACGGACGGGACCGTCCTCAACGAGGCCGGATACGACGCTTCCAGCGGCATGTACTTCGACCCGATGTGTGAGTTCGACGAGGTGCCGGAGCGGCCGACGCGAGACGAGGTCGATTACGCCTTCGACTTCGTTCACAACCAGGTCTTGGGCGGGTTCCCGTACGCCAGCCAGGCCGACCGGGCGAATGCCTTCGCCTACGCCACCCACGCCGTCGGTCGCCGCTTCCTCGAAGGTGCCAGCGACGGGGGAGTCCAGCCGACTCCGGGCGCAAACATCACCGCTGGTTCTCAGGGCACCGGAAAGTCGTACCTGGCAAATGTCGTCCGCTGGACGTCCGGCGGCACGATGACCGACTACCGACCCGACGAGACCGAGCTTTCCAAGACGGTCATTTCCTCGCTCTACAACAAGAGCGGCGCGGTGGTCATCCTGGACAACGTCCCGGACGGCTACATGGTCAAGAACACGACGCTGGCGAACTTCCTCACCAGCGGCACCCCGGACGCTCGTCTCCTCGGTCAGACGAAGAACATTCGGATGATCAATGACGTGTTCTGGGTGCTCACCGGAAACGGCACCCGGCTGAGCGACGACAACCGGCGACGGTTCTTCGACATCAGGCTTGACGCCAAGATGGCGAATCCGGCGATGCGGGACCACTTCGCCCTCGGCGACCTCGAATCGTTCTTCAAGCGCAATCGCCGGAACCGTGCCAAGTTCATTTGGTGCTGCCTCGTCCTGTGGCGCGCGTGGATTGTCGGCGGAGCCGACGAGGCCACTCCGGCGATGCGCGGTTCGTACGGCTGGTGGTCGCGGCCGACCGCCGGATTCCTGGACTTCCTCGGTATTGAGGGATTCATGGACAACTACGACCCGGGGGCAAGCGCCGAGGCAGACCACTGGGTGCCGTTCCTGTCGGCGTGGTTCGAGAAGTACGGCACCAAGCGGCTGAAGGTCGGCCAGCTCATCAAGGACCACATCGACAACGGCGAGCACGACGGTTGGGACGGGGCGTTCATGCTGCCCACGACTTCTGACCATCAGGACATCCGCAAGGCCGGTGACATCCTCGCAGGAAAGATCGACAAGGTTTGGTCGAATGGCCTCGTGCTGAGGTCGGCCAAGCGTGCCGGGTCCAACAACTACTGGGTCGAGAAGACCGAGAACTAGCCTGGTGGGATTTCTGGTGGGGGTCCTGGTGGGATATCCAACCAGGACCACACCCCCTCTGACCGGCTACGGAGTATCTCCCTGGTGGGATTGGTGGGATCTGGTGGGGGGGTCTGGAGAGGTAGAGAAGTCCGGCTGTGGGGGAGGGCGTAGAGACCCCCACCAGATCCCACCATCCCCCCACCACCCCACCAGGCCGGGTCGAGAGGGCCGAGGCCCGAGAAGGCCCACGGGAGACCACGGAGGACCGCCCCGGGCACGAGGGCCGCAGGCACCGGACGAGGCCACGGGAGATACCACCGGAGGCCGGGACGACACCAGGGCGCGGCGGCAGGTGGCCCGGCAGAAAGCCCAGGTGGGCCGCAATAACGACTCGTGACAGCCAATCACGACGAGTTAGGCCGGCGAGCACCTTGCCGCCAACACGACGAAGCCCCCTCGAACCGGTTCCTCAGCCGGTGGGAGGGGGCTTCGTCAGGCCGTACAGCGGCCCGACCATTAAAAATCGCGCGCGGGTGGCCAGGAAATACCAGTGAGCCCCGACCACCGCCGGGAGCGGAATGGTCGGGGCTCACATTCCCCGGCGGTCCACCGAGAGCGGTGGGGAAGTGGTGGACCCAGGACTTCCCGCCTTCTCATCCGTGACCAAGACCATTGAAAATCTGGCGGACGCTTCCGAGAAGACCAATTGCCGTGCGAGCAATTTGCACCTTGGGCAACCGGTATACCGCCCCTGGTATCACACCTGATTCCATAGGGATATGGACGCCGGACAGAAGTTGCGGCGGTTCCGTGAGGGTCTGGGTATCTCGCAGCGGGCGGTGGCCAAAGAACTCGGCACGACGCACGTAGTGATCGGGCGTTGGGAACGTGGTTATTTCAGGCCCAACGTGCAGAGCCTCACCAAAATCGCTGCTTTCATGAACTGCACGATTGACGACTTGGTGAAAGAGGAGGTGACGGAATGAGTGACGAATTCGAGTTCGTGCCGACAGGTGGCCAGCCCTGGTGGGCAATGGTCAAGACGCCGACCGGCGAGGTACCCGTGAGGGTCAAGAGCTGGACCGTCACCACCGAGGGCGTTACGGCGGAGCTGGCCGAACTGCGCGGAGTCGACACGAGCCCCGAAAACGTCGGTGCGCTTTGCCAGATGAGCCGTGACGAGGCGTGGGCGCAGGTGGCCACGTGGTCCAAAACTGGAGGGTCCGCGTGAGCCAGCGAGTCATCACCGAGGAATGGCGCAAGGTGCCGGGGCTCCGGCCGATCTACGAGGTGTCGAACTTCGGGGAAGTGCGGAGCAAGAGCGAGGTGGCCAGGGGGCAGAAACTCGCGCAGAGGCCCGAGAAATTCAGCGGGCTTCCCCAGGTCCGGGTGACGGACCTGAAAGGACGCCGACGTTACTGCCTGGTGCACAAGCTGGTGGCCAAGGCTTTCCCGGAGGAGGAATCGTGACGCGAATGGAAGCGGACCCCGGGACGTGGCTCGTCGGCAAACACCTCGGAGAGCAGAGGGTCACGCCGGTTGAGGGGTGGGACGTGGACGACCACGGCTCCGCACCGCTGACCCTGACCCTGCCGGGTGAAGACGCGATTCTGGTCAAGGGGAGGGAACTGGACGCGCGCAAAGTGGCCTACATGCGCGAGCTGGTCGAAATGGCCGACCGGTGCACGACGCCGGAAGCGCTGGCTGACCTCAAGAAGATCGCGGGTTGGGTGGCCGACTGGGAGCCGGGAGACCCGGGGCTGAGCCTGGGGGGTGCAAGTGCCTAAGTTCGACGGCGAAACGCCGGAAAGTATCGGCAACGAAGTCAGCACCGGCATGGAAGTGGCCGCCGACAACGTACCGGTACAGGGTCGCGCGGAGATGGTTGTTGTGCTCGCCCAGCAAGGTATGGGGCGAAATGAAATTTCACGCCGCACAGGAATTTCCACCGCGTCAGTTTCCCGAATCGCTGAGGCGAACGGCATCAGCTTCGACGGCAGAAAAGTCGAGGTGGCGTTGAAGGCGCGCATTGCCGAGCTGAAGAAGGCGCAAGCCGGAATCGCCCTCGGCCTGCACGAGGACATCGCGGTGGCCCGAATGCTGTTGCGCACCGCCCGCACTCACCGGGATTACGCGTTCGCCTCCAAGGCGATCGGTGATCTCACCCAGGCCGCCCAGCGCATGACCCCCGAGATCAGCGAGCGGGAATCGGCCGAAGAGGTCAAGGACGCCTTGATGGAACTGCGCGATCAGATGCGCGCGGTCCGCGACGGCTTCGAGGCGCAATACAGCGTTCCGTTCGACAGCCCCGAGGCTGCCGAAATCATCAAGCAGGAGGCGAATCAAGATGAGTCGTGAATACGGCGAGATCGTGCAGGGGCCGATGACCCCGGACGGCCCCAGCGTGGACGAGATCCGGGCCATGCGCCCGGGGTCGCCCGGCGCGTTCCACCACCGGGACGAGCGGGGCCCGCTGGACCACGCGGTGGTCCGGGGCAAGTCGGTCCACGGGGACGGCTCGATGTCCGAGGACCAGGCCGCCGAGATCCGCAAGACCGCCGGGATCGGGCGCGAGAACCTGCACGCCCTCCAGGTCGCTCGGTCCTACAGCGAGCACCGCCACCCGGTGACCGGCGACCTGATCCGGACCTACGAGGGCGGACGCACCGAGATCGTGGACGAGACCCGTCCGGCCAGCCGGGTCCGGGGCGGGCGGTAGGTCGTCCCGGGGCGGGACGGGGGCACGGACGGCCTCCCGTCCCGCCGGGGGCCCACGGGCCCGGCCAGCCCCGGAGAGATCCAGGGAGAGCCGCCGGGAGCCGCAGCCAGATCGGTGCGCGGAACGGGCGTCAGCCCTCCTCTTCCGGGTGACGCTCCTCGGTCCGCCCGCAGATCCGGCCGGGTCCGCCAGCGAGGGGCCCGGACCTTGACGACCACGCAACTCCGGATCTGGCTCCGGGCGTTGAGGTCCGGCCCGGGTCTCGATCCGATCGGGCCGACTTTGACGATCCAGCAAGCCAGATCCGCCCCCATCTTGACGATCCGGCAAGCCGGGGTCTGCCGACCTTGACGACCACGCAAGCCAGGTCCGGCCAGATCCCCCCAGACCCCGGCCGTGAACCCAGGGGGTCGGCGGCAGCGGGGTGGCCCCAACGCCCTCGCGCGAGGTCAACCCTCAACCCGTCGCCGGCCTTACTTCCCGTAATTGATCATCACGAGACGTGACAGCAGGAGTCGACATGACAGCACGCATCATCGAGGCGTCCAGGGAACTGGTCGGCTCGTCGGCGATGTACCACCCCGAGGGCATGATGGAGATCGGCAACGACTTCGCGCAGATGCCCGAGTTCCTCCAGAACCTGGCCAAGTCCATTCACCACATGACCCGCCAGGTCCAGGAAGGGGACACCCCGATGGACCCCGCGATCGTTGACCTGATCAAGGGCGTGCACGCCGGGGTCATGAAGGTCGCGCAGTCGGCCGAGGACCTGAAGCCGATGTTCGAGAACTACCACGCCGACGACATCAAGCGAATTCGCGAGCCCCGCCGCAACGAGCAGATGTGGGACGTCGGGTCGAATCGCGACTACTACGGCCGATGAACCCGGCGGCTTTCCCCGGCCGCAAATGGAACTGGAACTGGAACTGGAACACAGCCCCCGGACACCCCCTCTGGCCGGGCACGGGGCCCCGGTAGGGGGGTCTCCCCAGTTCCAGTTCCGGTTCCAGTTCCATTCGTCCGAGACCCGGTCACGGCCCGTGATTGGCGGTGCGTAAACAGGCGTGGTCACGCCTATTCCGCCCACCCTTTTAGATTCGGCTAAATTTCAGAAATTGTGCGGCACTCAATTCCCATGATTTGCTATTCCTGTAATTCCGGAACGGCCGGAATTCGGGGAATTCAGGGAGTACGAAATGGCCGCCAAGACCGCGAAGACCGCCCAGGCCGAGACCACCGCCGACGAGCTGCACCCCTGCGAGTGCGCCGCGTACGACGCCCTCCCGGCCGACCTCACGGAAACCGACCTGGAGACGGGCGATTACGAGGTCTTCACCACCGGTTGCGTGGCCACGACCAAGCGCCAGTTCGCTCCCGGACACGACGCCAAGCTGAAGTCCTTCCTCATCAAGCACGGCGCGGCCGGGCACGACGTCCGCCGGAACGAGGGCGGGGTGGCCACCTCCGCCAGCGCCGAGCAGCACGCCGCCCGCTACGCCTTCGGCCACATGGTCGCCGCCGGGGTGAAGCGCGCCGAGATCAAAGCCGCCGAGAAGGCCGAGCGCGCCGCAGCCCGCGCAGCCCGCAAGGCCGCCCCCAAGGCCAAGGCCCCGAAGAAGGTCACGGCCAAGGTCGGCCGCGCCACCTTCACCGGCCACATGGACGGCGACCACTTCGTCTACGAGGTCAAGGGCAAGGAGCGCCGCACCCTCAAGTTCCAGCCCGCCGCCTGACCGACCCGCACCGCCGGGCGGTCGGCAAGGCCGCCCGGCTCCCGAGAGGAGCCCCAGTGTTCAAGATCCAGTACCGCAACCCGCAGGGCCGCATGGTCACCGCCCAGAGCAGCAGCGCCGACACGATCCGCCAGCTTGCCGACAAGGCGCAGCAGGACATGCCCGAGACCCACGAACTCAGGGTGCGCGAGGTGGCCGTGGACGAGGCATCCGGCGATTTCATCTGGGCCGACTGCACGGCCGACTTCACCCGCTGACGAACGAGCCCGGTCGGGGTGGCACCCCCGACCGGGCCGCAATGCTGAGAGATAGAGGAACCCGGCGTGAACCAGCGAAGCACAGACGCCCTCGACATCGCTATGGGCGTCGTTGAGCGGGTGACCCAGACGACCCGGTTGCGGGCGGTCGCCTATGCCCGTGTCTCGACCGAGGAGCAGGCCAAGGGGTACGGCGTTCAGGCCGCCCTGAAGAAGATCACCCGGTACATCGGGCGCAAGGACTGGGACCACGTCGGCACCTACACCGACGAGGGCATCAGCGGCTCCCTGGAGGCCGCCGACCGCGAAGACCTCAAGCGGCTGATGGCCGACGCGCGCCGCAAGCCGAAGCCCTTCGACATCGTCGTCGTGAGCGAGGGCCGCGCTATTGGGCGCACTGGTCGTGCCTTCTGGCGGTGGGTCTGGGAACTCGAAGACATGGGCATCTGCGTGGGCGTTGTCCAGGACGACTACGACAACACCACGGTCGAGGGGCGCAAGAAGATGCGCCGTGACGCCGACTACGCCGAGACCGAATGGGAGACCATCCGCGAGCGCACCCAGGGCGGGTTGCAGGAGAAGGCCGAGGACGGGGGGTGGCCCGGCGGTCAGCCGCCCTACGGGTACGAGATCGCTTGCCAGGGTCAGAAAGGTAAGTCGCACCTCGTGCAGTGCGCGGCCGAGGTCAAGATTCTGCGGCTGGTCTTCAAGCTCGTCGTTGAAGACGGCATCGCCAACACGCGCGCCCTGGCCGCTCGCCTGAACGCTGAGGGCCACCTGACGCGCTCGGGCGTCCCCTGGTCGCACTCGAACCTACGGGCAAAGCTCCTCAGCGAGTCCACCACCAATGCCCGCGTGATCTTCCGGAACCCGAACCGCACCCATGCCGGACACGGCGCGAAGTTCGGCCGGGACGGCAAGCCGCTCAACGGCGAGACCGTGATCATCAAGCTTGACCCGATCTTCACGCCGGACGAGGTGGCCGCCCTCACCGCAGCCCTCGGCCGGACGTCCAAGGGCGTCGGTCGGCCGAAGCCTCAGCCTTACCCGCTGTCGAAGCGACTGTTCAACGAGCACACCGGGTGCAACGCGCATCACGTCGGCATGAAGCGGTCCGGCCGGGCAGGTCGCTGGTACCGCTGTTCCGGCCTCGCCTCGAAGTACCCGGGGGACGATGTCTGCACCTGCAAGATGGTCGACGCCGACGCGATGGAGTCGGCCGTCTGGGGCGAGGTCGTCAACCTGCTGGGCGACCCCGACCGCCTAAAAGCGATGGCGGCTGAGTGGGTCGGCATGGCTGAGGGTGACCAGGTCCAGCACGTCGACCGGATCGCCGATTTCGACTGCCAGATTGCGAACCTGGACACGGCCATCACGACCACCATCAAGGAGTACGCCAAGGCGGGGTTGCCAGCGTCGGCCGTGGCCCAGGTGACAGCGTCCCTTGTAGAGGAGCGCCGACAGCTCACCGACCTGCGCGACGAGGCCGCCTCGTGGCTGGAGGAGACCGAGGCCACCGCCCAGCGTGCCCGCGACCTCGAAGCGCTGGCGACGATGGCGCGCACCCGGCTGGCCGACATGGACCCCGCACATCAAGCCGAGGTGCTGGCCCTGCTGGATGTGCGGGTCACGATCACCGGACCGATTCCCATGCCCAAGCTCGGGCTCGTGTGCTCGCTGGCGGAGTGGTTCAAGGCCGCAGAGCGCAAGGTGCCCGGCGAGCTGACCGACGCCGAGTGGGCCGCAGCCGAACCGGTCGTCAAGGCGTGGGAGCCGCCGAACCACAAGCTCCGGCCGGGTCGCCTCATGCTCGATGCGATGTTCTATAAGGCGCGCACCGGGTGCCGCTGGGAGGACCTGCCCGAGCGGTTCGGGCTGTGGAAGGGCATCCACTCCCGATACAAGACGTGGCGAAACTGCGGGACGTGGGACGACATCATGGCGGCCCTGCCGACCGAGGGGCCCGGCTATCGCCCTGTGCCTGAACTCAACCTGGTGCCGCCGTTCCGGGTGGAGGGCCGCGTGGACCCGCGCGTCCTGACCGACGCCGATATCCAGGAAGAAGCGGTGCCCGCCGGAACAGGTGTCCCCGGGCCCTGCACCAGCAGCATGTCGGAAGGGGTGCACGAACTGCTGCGCGGCGGCGCGCAGATGGTCACCGACGCGGCCGAAGTCGTCGAACTGGTAGGGGAGATCGGCGCCGACCTCGCCCCGGCCCGGCAGGGCCCGGTGCTGCCCCGGGACCTGCTGCGCCCGGCGGCGGCCCGGGTGCTGGAGGCGATGCCCGGCCGCGGCGACGCGGCGGAGCAGGACCTCGCCGACCTGCTCGGCCTCTCGGCGGCCGACACGCTCGGCCGGCTCCACGAGTTGCGGGCACTCGGGTTCGTCGTACGCGAGTGCGGGCGCTGGCGGTTGGTCCGTACCGGGCGCGACGGCCGGAAAACGTCGCCAGGTTGACGCGGCCGACACCCCATCAGGTGACACGGAACCTCGCTGACCTGCGGTGTTCGCAGGGCGGACGGTGCGGCCGCGGCCGGCGGCGCATGATTGCCCTCATGCCCCCGCGCTGTCCGGTGCGCCCCCGTGCGCCCCGCACGGACCGCCCGCACCCGTAGAGGAACGTATCTGCGCATGTCCCACACGGATGCCGTAGCAATCCGCGACACTATGGTCACGCTACGCTCGCGGAGGTTTGATCTCCCGCCCACGCCAAGGCAGAACGGCTCACGACAACGTATGCCCCAGCACACCCCCGGGTCCGAACAGGCGACGGCCGTGGCCACCGCCCGGGCCACCCCCCGGCCCGGCGCGCCCACCTCGCTCGACGCGCTGTGGCGGACCTACAAGTCCACGGGGGACGCGCGGCTGCGGGAGCAGCTGATCCTGCACTACTCGCCGCTGGTCAAGTACGTGGCCGGGCGGGTCAGCGTCGGGCTGCCCGCCAACGTGGAGCAGGCCGACTTCGTGTCCTCCGGGGTGTTCGGCCTGATCGACGCCATCGAGAAGTTCGACCCGGACCGGGCGATCAAGTTCGAGACCTACGCCATCACCCGCATCCGCGGCGCCATGATCGACGAACTGCGGGCGCTGGACTGGATTCCGCGCTCCGTGCGGCAGAAGGCCCGCGCGGTCGAGCGGGCCTATGCCACGCTCGAGGCGAAGCTGCACCGCACCCCCAGCGAACCCGAGGTCGCCGCCGAGATGGGCGTGGGTCTGGAGGAGCTGCACGGCGTGTTCAGCGCGCTGTCGCTCGCCAACGTCGTCGCCCTCGAAGAGCTGCTGCACGTCGGGGCCGACGGCGGCGACCGGCTCAGCCTGGTCGACACCCTGGAGGACACCGGCGCGGACAACCCGTCCGACGTCGCCGAGGACCGCGAGCTGCGCCGCCTGCTCGCCCGCGCGGTCAACACCCTGCCCGAACGCGAGAAGACCGTGGTCACCCTCTACTACTACGAGGGGCTCACACTCGCCGAGATCGGCCAGGTACTGGGCGTCACCGAGAGCCGGGTCAGCCAGATCCACACCAAGTCCGTCCTCCAACTCCGGGCGAAGCTCGCCGACATGGAGGCACGCTGAGCCGGACTGTCTACAGTGGAGTAATGCCGAGAATTCGAGCGGCCTCGGTGGCCGAGCACCGGACCATGCAGCGCCGCGCCCTGCTGGACGCCGCCCGCACCCTGCTGTCCGAGGGCGGCACCGATGCCCTCACCTTCCCCGCGCTCGCCGAGCGGACCGGACTGGCCCGCTCCTCGGTCTACGAGTACTTCCGCTCGCGGGCCGCCGTCGTCGAGGAGCTGTGCGCGGTCGACTTCCCGGTCTGGGCCGCCGAGGTCGAGGCCGCGATGCAGGCTGCCGAGACCCCCGCGGACAAGATCGAGGCGTACGTCCGCAGCCAGCTCACCCTGGTCGGCGACCGCAGGCACCGCGCGGTGGTGGCGATCTCGGCCGGCGAGCTGGACGCCGGCGCCCGGGAGAAGATCCGCGCCGCGCACGGCGGCCTGGTCGCCATGGTGGTGGCCGCTCTGTCGTGCCTGGGGCACCCCGAGCCGCGGCTCACCGCCATGCTGCTGCAAGGCGTGGTCGACGCCGCGGTCCGCCGGATCGAGCTGGGCGCGGCGGAGATGCCCACCGAGATCGTCGAGGCCGCCGTCGCCATGGCCCTGCACGGCGTCACCCGGTCGGCGGACAGCGCGGAATAGCCCGCCGACAGCGCCCTGTTGCCGCTGGTATGACTTCACAAGCCCCAGGAACACCGCAGCAGAACATCGGCCGGGTCGGCGTGTGGGCCTTCCAGCTCAGCCAGGACAACGCCGAGTCCCCGGACGAGAACCGCGCGGCGGCAGCGGAGCTGGACGAACTCGGCTACGGCGCGATCTGGCTCGGCGGCTCGCCCCGGGTGGCCCGCGCCGTGCCGCTGCTCGCCGCGACCCGCCGCATCACCCTGGCCACCGGCATCCTCAGCGTCTGGAACCAGCCCGCCGAGGAAGTCGCCCGGGACGTCGCCGCGCTGGAGCCCGGCGCCGCCGAGCGGTTCCTGCTCGGCCTCGGTGTCAGCCACGCACCGATCACCGAGGGGTACGCGCACCCGTACGCGAAGATGGTCGAGTTCCTCGACGGCCTGGACTCCGCACCCGTCCCCGTGCCGCCCGCCCGGCGGGTGCTCGCCGCCCTCGGCCCCCGCATGCTCAAGCTGGCCGCGGACCGCTCCGCCGGCGCCCACCCGTACCTGGTCACCGTCGAGCACGTCGCACAGGCCCGCGCCGCCCTCGGCCCGGACCGGCTGCTCGCCCCCGAGCTGGGCGTCGTCCTCGACTCCGACCTCGTCCGGGCCCGCCAGACCGCGCGCGCCGCCCTCGCCGGCTACCTCCAGCTGCCCAACTACGTGAACAACTGGCGCCGGCTCGGCTTCACCGACGAGGACTTCGCCGACGGCGGCAGCAACGCCCTGCTCGAGGCCCTGTTCGCGATCGGCGACACCGTCGACGTCCGCACCCGCGTCGCCGCCTACCACGAGGCCGGCGCCGACCACGTGGCCCTCCAGGTGCTGCGCCCCGACGGCGCCCTGCCGCGTGAGGAGTGGCGCGAGCTGGCCGCCGTACTGCCGCTGAGCTGATCCGGCCCGGGCGGGCCGCCACCGCGCGGCCCGCCCGGCTCCGCGGCCCCGCGCTCCACCGCTCCACCGCCCCACTCCGCGGCCCGCCCGCGTCCGCCGCCCGCCCGGCAGCCGCGCTCACCCCTTCCGCCCGCTCACCCCTTTCCCGCCGCCGCCCGCCCCCGCCACCGGCAGCAACCGGGACGGCCCGGCCCGGCGCAGCACCGGCGGGAGCAGGGTGAGCGGGTCGAGGTAGACGTCCCCGCGCAGCAGCCCCCAGTGCACACACACCTCCGGGCAGTGCGGCAGCCGCCCTACGGCAACCTCGCCCACCCGGTCCCCGGCCTCCACCGCCGCACCCACCGCGACGGCGGCCCGTACCGGTTCGTAGGTGGTGCGCAGACCGCCGGTCAGCGCCACGACCACCACCGGGACGCCCCCGACCGGCCCGGCGAACGCCACCTCGCCCGCGGCGGCCGCCCGCACCGAAGCCCCCGCCCCGGCCGCCAGATCGACCCCGCGGTGCCCGGCCGCCCACGGTGTTGCCGGCGGCTCGAACGCACGCAGCACCAGCGGGCGGCCCCGCGCCCCCGGCCCCACCACCGGCCAGCACCGCGCCGCCGGACCCGGCGGTCCCGTACAGCCCGCCGACCCCGACCCCGCTCCCGACCCCGACCTCGCTGCCGACCCCGACCTCGCCGTCGACCCCGCTCCAGACCCGGACCCCGGACCCGCCGCCTCCCATGCCCGGGCCCGGGCGCCGTCCCCAACTCCCGTGCCCGCCCCGCCCTCGGCCCCGGCCGCCACGCTTCCGCCCGCCGCCAGCACCACCGCCACCACCGTCAACCACACCGCCGTGTACGCCATGTCCCCACGATGACCCACCGCGCCCCGCCCGCGATGATCTTGGTCCGCACCCTGTGGACAACTCGGGTGTCGCCCGCGGCTCCGGCGGTCCCGTACACTTTCCCTGGCGACCCGGGTCACCGGGTCGACTTCGCACGCCCCGCCACCAACCCCGGACCTTGATGGTCACGGGCGGTGGCCGCGCCCCTCGGTCCCCTGTGGCACGGCGCGTCGGGACGTCAGGCGCGGCCACCGTCCGGCGGCCGCGGTAACCGAGTACCTCAAGGAGTACGGCCATGGCCGTCGTCACGATGCGGGAGCTGCTGGAGAGCGGCGTCCACTTCGGGCACCAGACCCGCCGCTGGAACCCGAAGATGAAGCGCTTCATCTTCACCGAGCGCAACGGCATCTACATCATCGACCTGCTCCAGTCGCTGTCGTACATCGACCGCGCCTACGAGTTCGTCAAGGAGACCGTCGCGCACGGCGGCTCCATCATGTTCGTCGGCACCAAGAAGCAGGCGCAGGAGGCCATCGCCGAGCAGGCGTCCCGCGTCGGCATGCCCTACGTCAACCAGCGCTGGCTGGGCGGCATGCTCACCAACTTCTCGACCGTCTACAAGCGCCTGCAGCGCCTGAAGGAGCTCGAGGAGATCGACTTCGCGGACGTGGCCGCCTCCGGCCTCACCAAGAAGGAACTGCTCGTCCTCTCCCGTGAGAAGGACAAGCTGGAGAAGACCCTCGGCGGTATCCGCGAGATGCAGAAGGTGCCCAGCGCCGTCTGGATCGTGGACACCAAGAAGGAGCACATCGCCGTCGGTGAGGCGCGCAAGCTCCGCATCCCGGTCGTCGCGATCCTCGACACCAACTGCGACCCCGACGAGGTCGACTACAAGATCCCGGGCAACGACGACGCGATCCGCTCCGTCACGCTGCTCACCCGCGTGATCGCCGACGCCGTCGCCGAGGGCCTCATCGCCCGCTCCGGCGCCGCCACCGGCGACAAGAAGGCCGAAGGCGCCGCCGAGCCGCTCGCCGAGTGGGAGCGCGACCTGCTCGAGGGCGAGAAGAAGGCCGACGCCGAGGCCCCCGCCTCTGCCGACGCCCCGGCCGACGAGGCCGCCGCCCCGGCGGAGGAGGCGCCCGCCGCCGCCCCGGCCGACGAGAAGCCCGCCACCACCGAGGGCGACGCCGCCACCGGCGCCTGACTGCCCGCGGACGCGAGCGTCCGGGAACAGCACCACGCGTGACAACGGCGGGGGCCGAGCGCCCCCGCCGTTCACCCGTAGATCCACCGACCATCCGGGAAGAGACTCACACCCATGGCGAACTTCACCGCCGCCGACGTCAAGAAGCTCCGCGAGCTCACCGCCGCGGGCATGATGGACTGCAAGAACGCCCTCACCGAGGCCGAAGGCGACCTGGACAAGGCCGTCGAGATCCTCCGCGTCAAGGGCCAGAAGGGCGTCACCAAGCGCGAGGGCCGCTCGGCCTCCAACGGCGCCGTCGTCTCCCTCATCGCCGCCGACAACTCCGAGGGCGTCCTCGTCGAGCTGAAGTGCGAGACCGACTTCGTCGCCAAGGGTGACAAGTTCGTCGCCGTCGCCGACGCGATCGCCGCCCACGTCGCCGCCACCAAGCCGGCCGACCTCGGTGCGCTGCTCGCCTCCGAGATCAAGGACGGCCAGACCGTCCAGGCGTTCGTCGACGAGGCCAATGCCACCCTCGGCGAGAAGATCGTGCTGGACCGCTTCGCGCAGTTCACCGGCGGCTACGTCGCCTCCTACCTGCACCGCACCAGCCCGGACCTGCCCCCGCAGGTCGGCGTGCTGGTCGAGCTGGACAAGGCCGACGCGCAGACCGCCAAGGACGTCGCGCAGCACATCGCCGCGTTCGCCCCGAAGTTCCTCACCCGCGACGAGATCGACGAGGAGACCGTGGCCAACGAGCGCCGCGTCGCCGAGGCGACCGCGCGCGAGGAGGGCAAGCCCGACGCTGCCCTGCCGCGCATCGTCGAAGGCCGGGTCAACGGCTTCTTCAAGGAGAACGTCGTCCTGGAGCAGGCGTTCGCCAAGGACGCGAAGAAGACCGTGCAGAAGGTGCTCGACGAGGCCGGGGTCACCCTGAAGGCCTTCGCGCGCTTCCGCGTCGGCGTCTGACGTCCGCACCCACCGGCACCCGCCGGTCCGGCCGCAGACACCGACTCGGCCGCCGCGGGCTGCCACCGATGTCCGTACGGCCGCCCGGCGGCCGCGCGGGGCAAGACAGACGGTCCGCCAGGGCCGTACGCGGCCGGCCGCCCGCCGGCCGGCCGCAGAGGTGACGAGGAGGCCATTGCCGTACAGGGAACCGATAAGGACCCACGGCAATGGCCTCCTCGGTACGTGCACGAGGAGATCTCCCATGGATGATGGTGCCGAAGGCGCCCGCAAGGCCCGCGACCACACCCACGAGGGCGGCGGGCAGCAGCACGAAGGCCGCGACGGGACCGCTCCGCGCCGCTACCTGCTCAAGCTCTCCGGCGAGGCGTTCGCCGGCGGCGGCGGGCTCGGCGTCGACCCCGACGTGGTGCACGCCATCGCCCGGGAGATCGCCGCGGTGGTCCGCGAGGGCTACGAGATCGCGGTCGTGCTCGGCGGCGGCAATTTCTTCCGCGGCGCCGAACTCCAGCAGCGCGGCATGGACCGCGCCCGCTCCGACTACATGGGCATGCTCGGCACCGTGATGAACTGCCTCGCCCTCCAGGACTTCCTGGAGAAGGAGGGCATCGAGACCCGGGTGCAGACCGCCATCACCATGGGCCAGGTCGCCGAGCCCTACATCCCGCTGCGCGCCGTCCGGCACCTGGAGAAGGGCCGCGTGGTCATCTTCGGCGCCGGCATGGGCATGCCCTACTTCTCCACCGACACCACCGCCGCGCAGCGCGCCCTGGAGATCGACGCGGTGGCGATGCTGATGGGCAAGAACGGGGTGGACGGGGTCTACGACTCCGACCCGAAGCACAACCCGAACGCCGTCCGCTTCGACGCCCTGGAGTACGGCGAGCTGATCGCCCGCGACCTGCGGGTCGCCGACCTCACCGCGATCACCCTCTGCCAGGACAACAAACTGCCGATCCTGGTCTTCGAACTGCTCGCCGAGGGCAACATCGCCCGCGCGGTCAAGGGTGAGAAGATCGGCACGCTGGTCAACGACCAGGGCACCAGGGCGTGACCGGCGCGGCCGGTATGGACAACAGGCTGCCCGGTCCGACACCGTGCAGGAAGAGCACGAAGACGCGCGCAGGGGCCCGGACCCGACGGCTCTGCCTTCTGAATACCAGGAGCACATGGTGATTGAAGAGACCCTCCTCGAGGCCGAGGAGAAGATGGAGAAGGCCGTCGTCGTCGCCAAGGACGACTTCGCGGCGATCCGCACCGGCCGTGCGCACCCGGCGATGTTCAACAAGATCGTCGCCGAGTACTACGGCGCGGTCACCCCGATCAACCAGCTCGCCTCCTTCGCCGTGCCCGAGCCGCGGATGGCCGTGATCACCCCCTTCGACAGCAGCAGCCTGCGCAACATCGAAGAGGCGATCCGCAACTCCGACCTCGGTGTGAACCCCAGCAACGACGGCCGGATCATCCGCGTGGTGTTCCCGCAGCTCACCGAGGAGCGGCGGCGCGAGTACATCAAGGTCGCCAAGGCCAAGGGCGAGGACGCGAAGATCTCCATCCGCAGCGTCCGCCGCAAGGCCAAGGAGACGCTGGACAAGCTCGTCAAGGACGGCGAGAGCGGCGAGGACGAGGTGCGCCGCGCGGAGAAGGAGCTGGACGACACCACGGCGAAGTACGTGGCGCAGGTCGACGAGCTGCTCAAGCACAAGGAAGCGGAGCTGCTGGAGGTCTGACCTCCGCGGAGCTCCCGCGTAGCCGATGTGTCCTGGCCGGACCCTGCGCGTCCGGGCCGGACCGCCGCACGTTCCCCCCGGCCGACCACCAACCTGACGACGACGCGAGGCGACGTTCCGTGAACGATTCTTCCTGGGGCGCTTCGCCACGCGCCGGTCACGCGGCGGGTTCCGCCACGGAGCCCGGGGTCAGGAGGAAGATCTCCACCATGCCACCGCCACCGTCCGCGCCGCCCCAGGACCCACCGCCGGCCGCGAAGAAGTCCGCCGGGCGCGACCTGCGGGCGGCGATAGGGGTCGGTGTCGGCCTCGGTGCGGTGGTCGTGGCGGCGCTGTTCGTCGTCAAGGCGGTCTTCGTCGGGATCGTCGTGGTCGCGGTGGTCGTCGGGCTGTGGGAGCTGACCTCCCGGCTCGCCGAGCGCAAGCAGATCCACGCGCCGCTGGTCCCGCTGGCGGTCGGCGGCACCGCGATGGTGATCGTCGGGTACGTCCGCGGTGCCGACGGCGCGTGGATCGCGATGGCGCTCACCGCGCTCGCGGTGCTGGTCTGGCGGATGGCCACCCCGCCCGAGGACTACCTGCGGGACGTCACCGCGGCCGTGTTCGCCGCGTTCTACGTGCCGTACCTCGCCACGTTCGTGGTCATGATGCTCGCCGCCGACGACGGTCCGCGGCGGGTGCTGGTCTTCCTGCTGCTCACCGTGATCAGCGACACCGGCGCCTACGCGGTCGGCTGGCGCTTCGGCAGCCACAAGCTCGCGCCCCGGATCAGCCCCGGCAAGACCCGCGAGGGCCTGGTCGGCGCGATCAGCTTCGCGATGGTCGTCGGCGCCCTGCTCATGCAGTACTTCATCGACGGCGGCCACTGGTGGCAGGGCCTGCTCTTGGGCCTGGCCGCGGCGGTCAGCGCCACCCTCGGCGACCTCGGCGAGTCCATGATCAAACGCGACCTCGGCATCAAGGACATGGGCACCCTCCTCCCGGGCCACGGCGGCATCATGGACCGCCTCGACTCCCTCCTCCCCACCGCCCCCGTCGTCTGGCTCCTCCTCGTCTCCTTCGTCGGCCAGGGCTGACCCCCGCCTCCCGGCCCCGTCCCGGCCGCACGCAGCACGAACGGCGCACCGCGCGGAGTCTGCGACACTGGTAGGCATCATGCCTGTACCCGGAGAACTGACGTTTGCCGTGCCGCGCGGGGCCAAGAAGCCGCCGCGGCATCTTGCTGATCTTTCGCCCGCGGAGCGGAGGGAGGCGGTGGCGGCGCTGGGGGAGAAGCCGTTCCGGGCGAAGCAGTTGTCGCAGCACTACTTCGCGCGCTACGCGGACGATCCGGCGACGTGGACGGACATTCCGGTGGGGGCCCGGGGGAAGCTGGCCGGCGACCTGCTGCCGGAGCTGATGACGGTGGTGCGGCACGCCTCGTGCGACGACGGGGAGACCCGCAAGACGCTGTGGCGGCTCTTCGACGGGACGCTCGTCGAGTCGGTGCTGATGCGGTACCCGGACCGGGTGACGATGTGCATCTCGTCGCAGGCCGGCTGCGGGATGAACTGCCCGTTCTGCGCGACCGGCCAGGCGGGCCTGGACCGCAACCTGTCGACGGCCGAGATCGTGCACCAGATCGTCGCCGGGATGCGGTCCCTGCGCGACGGAGACGTGCCCGGCAGCGCGGCCGGCGCCCCGGACCGGCTGTCGAACATCGTCTTCATGGGCATGGGCGAGCCGCTCGCGAACTACCGCCGGGTCGTCGACGCGATCCGGCGCCTGACCGATCCGGCGCCCGACGGGCTGGGGCTGTCGCAGCGCGGCATCACCGTCTCCACCGTCGGCCTGGTCCCGGCCATGCACCGCTTCGCCGACGAGGGCTTCAAGTGCCGCCTCGCGGTGTCCCTGCACGCCCCCGACGACGAGCTGCGCGACACCCTCGTGCCGGTCAACACCCGCTGGAAGGTCCGCGAGGTGCTCGACGCCGCCTGGCACTACGCCGACGTCTCCGGCCGCCGCGTCTCCATCGAGTACGCCCTGATCCGCGACGTCAACGACCAGGCGTGGCGCGCCGACCGGCTCGGCCGGCTGCTGAAGAACCACCGGGTGCACGTGAACCTGATCCCGCTCAACCCCACCCCCGGCTCCAAGTGGACCGCCTCCCGGCCGGAGGACGAGCGGGCGTTCGTGGCCGCACTGGAGGCGCACGGCGTGCCGGTGACCGTCCGTGACACCCGCGGCCAGGAGATCGACGGGGCCTGCGGTCAGCTCGCCGCCTCCGCACGCTGATACGGTGCGCTGGTGTGTTCGTCGTACCAGCAGGACACATGAACAGCAGGACACATGAACCGCACGACCGCAGAACCGCAGGACAAGTGAACATCCGACAGGGGAGCGCCTGAGACGGCGCTGAGAGTGCGGCTGGGACCCGATCCGACGGCAGGACCGTCGAGGGACCCAGGCCGCAGACCCTCCCACCTGATCCGGGTCATACCGGCGTAGGGAGTCACACAGTGAACAGCACCATCCGTCGGCGTGCCATCGGCGCGCTCGTCCTCGCCACCGCCGGCGCCACCGTCCTCGCCGGCTGCGGCTCGAGCTCCAGCTCCGGTTCCGGCTCCTCCTCGGCCGCCGGCAAGCCCTCCAAGACCGTCACCCTGGTCAGCCACGACTCGTTCGCCGCCTCCTCCTCGGTGCTCGCGCAGTTCACCAAGGAGACCGGCTACACCGTCAAGGTGCTGCGCGGCGGCGACGCGGGCGCCGCGGTCAACCAGGCCATCCTCACCAAGGACCACCCGCGCGGCGACGTCTTCTTCGGCGTCGACAACACCCTGCTCTCCCGCGCCCTGAGCAACGGCCTGTTCGACTCCTACACCGCCAAGGGCCTGGACCAGGTCGCCGCGGACGTGCAACTGGACGCCGCCAAGCACCGCGTGACGCCGATCGACTCCGGCGACGTGTGCGTCAACTACGACCGCGCCTACTTCACCTCCCACCACCTCGCGCCGCCGCAGACCTTCGCCGACCTGGTCAAGCCGCAGTACAAGAACCTGCTCGTCACCGAGAACGTCTCCACCTCCTCCCCGGGGCTCGCCTTCCTGCTGGGCACCGCCGCCACCTACGGCGACTCCGGCTGGCAGGCGTACTGGAAGAAGCTGAAGGCCAACGGCGTGCAGGTCGTCGACAGCTGGGAGCAGGCGTACGACAACGCCTTCTCCGGGTCGGCCGCCGGCAAGAAGGCCAAGGGCAGCAAGCCGCTGGTCGTCTCCTACGCCTCCAGCCCGCCCGCCGAGGTGGTCGGCGTCACCCCGCAGCCCGCGCAGTCGCCCGTCGGGGTGGCCACCGGCACCTGCTTCCGCCAGATCGAGTTCGCCGGGCTGCTGCACGGCGCGAAGAACCCCGCCGGCGCCAAGGCGTTCATCGACTTCATGCTCAGCCGGACCTTCCAGCAGGACATGCCGCTCCAGATGTACGTCGACCCGGTCGTGAAGGGCGCGGTCGAACCCGAGGTGTTCACCAAGTACGGCGCGAAGGTCCCGCACCCCACGACGCTGGCGCCCGACAAGATCGCCGCGAAGCGGGACGACTGGGTGAAGTCGTGGAACTCGATCGTCCTGTAGCGCCACGGGAGGGAGCGCCAAAGAACGGGCTGCCGCGCAAGGCCGCACCGCGCAACGCCGCGCCGCGGGCCGACTCCCACCGCGGTAGCCGCCGCGTCCTCACCGGAGCGGCCCTGGCCGCACTGCCGCTGGCGTTCTTCGCCGCCTTCTTCGCCTACCCCGTGGCGGCGATCGTCGGCCGCGGCCTGCACGAGGGCGGCCGCTGGCAGCTCGGCCGGATCGGCGACGTCCTCGGTGACGGCTCGGTCCGGCACGTGCTGTGGTTCACCTGCTGGCAGGCGGCCGCCTCCACCGCGCTGACCCTGGTGGTCGCCCTGCCGGGGGCGTACGCCTTCGCGCGGCTGGACTTCCCCGGCAAGCGGCTGCTGCGGGCCGTGGTCACGGTGCCGTTCGTGCTGCCGACCGTCGTCGCGGGCTCGGCGTTCCTCGCGCTGCTCGGGCAGGGCGGCTTCACCGACAGCCTGTTCGGGGTGCGCCTGGACACCTCGGTGTGGGCGATCCTCATCGCGCACGTCTTCTTCAACTACGCCGTGGTCGTCCGCACCGTCGGCGGCCTGTGGGCCCAGCTCGACCCGCGCCAGGAGGAGGCCGCCCGCATGCTCGGCGCGGGCCGCCTCGCCGCCTGGCGCCGCGTCACCCTGCCCGCGCTCGGGCCTGCCGTCGCGGCCGCCGGGGTGATGGTCTTCCTGTTCACCTTCACCTCCTTCGGCGTCATCCAGATCCTCGGCGGCCCCACCCGCGCCACCCTGGAGGTCGAGATCTACCGGGAGACCGCCGAGATCTTCGACCTGCCCACCGCGGCCGTGCTCACCCTGCTCCAGTTCGCCGCCGTGGCCGCGATCCTGGCCGTGCACGCCTGGACCACCCGGCGTGGGGAGTCCGCGCTGCGCCTGGTCGACCCGGCCGGCACCGCGCACCGCCCGCGCGGCCGGGGCGAACGCGCGCTGCTGGCCGCCGTCCTCGCCTCGGTCGCGCTGCTGATCCTGCTGCCGCTCGGCGTGCTCGCCGCCCGCTCCTTCGACGGCCCGAACGGCTACGGCCTGGCCTTCTACCGCGCGCTCGGCACCACCGGCGGCGACGGCACCTTCCTCGTCCCACCGTTGCAGACCGTCTGGAACTCGGTGCGCTACGCGGCCGCCGCCACCGTGATCGCCCTGGTCGTCGGCGGGCTGGCCGCGGCCGCCCTGACCCGCCGCGGCGGCCGGCTGATGCGCGGCTTCGACGGGCTGATGATGCTGCCGCTGGGCACCTCCGCGGTCACCGTCGGCTTCGGCTTCCTGATCGCCCTCGACAAGCCGCCGCTGGACCTGCGGGACTCCTGGCTGCTGGTGCCGCTGGCCCAGGCGCTGGTCGGCGCGCCGTTCGTGGTGCGGGTGATGCTGCCGGTGCTGCGGGCCGTCGACGAACGGCTGCGGGAGGCCGCGGCGATGCTGGGCGCCTCCCCGCTGCGGGTCTGGCGCGAGGTCGAACTCCCGCTGGTACGGCGGGCGCTGGGCATCGCGGCCGGGTTCGCGTTCGCCGTCTCGCTCGGCGAGTTCGGTGCCACGGTCTTCATCGCCCGCCCCGACAGCCCCACCCTGCCGGTCGCCGTCGCCCGCCTGCTCGGCCGGGCCGGCGAGATGAACTACGGCCAGGCGATGGCGCTGAGCACCATCCTCATGGTGGTCTGCGCGGCCAGCCTGCTGATCCTGGAGTACCCGCTGTCGGAGAGGTCGCGATGACCGGCACCCTGCTGCGCGTGGACGCGGCCACCGTACGGTTCGGGGCGCGCGCCGCGCTGGACGAGGTGAGCGTGGACGCGGCCGCGCACGAGATCGTCTGCGTGCTCGGGCCGTCCGGCAGCGGCAAGTCCACGCTGCTGCGCACCGTTGCCGGGCTCCAGGCGCTCGACGGCGGCCGGGTGCTGCTGGATGGCGCCGACCAGCGGGGCGTGCCCGCGCACCGCCGCGGGGTCGGGCTGATGTTCCAGGACCACCAGCTCTTCCCGCAGCGCGACGTCGGCGGCAACGTGGCGTTCGGGCCGCGCATGCACGGGATGCCGCGCCAGGACCGCGAGCGGCGGACCGCCGAACTGCTGGACCTGGTGGGGCTGCCCGGCGCCGCGGCCCGCCCCGTCGCCACCCTCTCCGGCGGCGAGCAGCAGCGGGTCGCGCTGGCCCGCGCCCTCGCGTCCGAGCCGCGGCTGCTGATGCTCGACGAGCCGCTGGGCCAGCTCGACCGCTCCCTGCGCGAACGGCTGGTCGTCGAACTGCGTCGGCTGTTCGGGCAGTTGGGCACCACCGTGCTGGCCGTCACGCACGACCAGGGGGAGGCGTTCGCGCTCGCGGACCGGGTGGTGGTGATGCGCGACGGGCGGATCGTGCGCAGCGGTACGCCCCTCGAGGTGTGGCAGCAGCCCGGCTCGGAGTTCGTGGCCCGCTTCCTGGGGTTCGACAACATCACCGACGCCGTGGTCAGCGGTGGTGTCGCGGTGACCGCCTGGGGCAAGCTCGCCGTCCCCGACGGCACCCCCGACGGCGAGCACCGCCTGCTCGTGCGGCCCTCGGGCGTACGGCTCGGGCCGGCCGACGGCGCCGGACCGCGCTGCGAGGTGGTCTCGCGGACCTTCCGCGGCGGCCATGTGGGAGTGCTGCTCCAGCCCGCGCAGGGGCCCGCCCTCGAAGCGGAGTGCGCGCTGCGCGACGCGCCGGAGATCGGCGCCCGGGTGGGCGCGGTGTTCGCCCCCGAGGACGTCGTCGTCCTCGCCCGGTCCGCCGTACGGGCCGCTCCCGGCGAACGCCCGGCCGCGGGGTGAGGCGGGCTACGCGCTGAGGCGGGCCAGCGCCGCGGGCACCTCGTCGACGCTGTCGACCAGGGTGATGCGCGCGCTCATGGGCCGGCCGTCGGCGAGGGCCTGGAGCAGCGGCCAGACGGGCAGCTCGGCGGTCCAGTGGGCGTGGTCGACCAGGACCATGGGGGCCGGGTCGCCGTGCGAGCCGTAGTAGTTGGCGGTGGCGGCGTCGAAGACCTCCTGGACGGTGCCGGCGGCGCCCGGCAGGAAGACGGCGCCGGCGGTGCAGCGTGTCAGGAGCCCGTCCTCACGGGTGGCGTTCGCGAAGAACTTCGCGATGTGCGCGGCGAACGGGTTGGGCGGCTCGTGGCCGTAGAACCAGGTGGGCAGGCCGTAGGAGGGCCCGCCGTCCGGCCAGCGCTCGCGCACCTCGAAGGCGGTGGACGCCCAGGCGTCGACGGAGGGCGCGAAGGACGGGGTGCCCGCGAGGACGTCGAGCGCCTTGCCGAGCATCACGTCGTCGTACGCGGCCGCGTACGCCCCGAAGTTCGCCGCCTCCATCGCGCCCGGGCCGCCGCCGGTCGCCACGGTCAGCCCGGCGGTGGCCAGCGCGCGGCCCAGCCGGGCGGCGCCCGCGTACGCCGGGGTGCCGCGCTCCATGGCGTGCCCGCCCAGCACGCCCACCACCTGCTCGCCGCCGAGCTGCTCGTCCAGGGCGTCGGAGACCGCGTCGTCGTGGACGGAGCGCAGCATGGAGGCGAACACGTCGCGCTCGGCGGCGGTCCGCAGCCACCAGTCGTACGTCAGCGCGTCCGGTGTCGCGCCGTAGCCGCTCTCGGCCAGGCCCGCGTACAGCTCCTCGGGCCGGTAGGGCGCCGCGCGGTAGGGGTCGAAGGGCAGGCCGGGCACCGGCGGGAAGACCAGCGCGCCGCCGGCCCGCACCTGGGCCAGCGCCTGCGGCTCCATCGGGCAGCCGAGGAAGACCGCCTGCGAGGTGTCGGTGACCAGCAGCGCGAAGGTGCGGGAGGTCAGGTCCACCGCCCGCACCCGGCAGTCCGCGAAGGACCCGCCGAGCGCGACCGCGTCGAACTCCTCCAGCGTCTCCACCTCGCGGGTCCGGCGGACACCTTCCGGCGCGGCGCCCGAGGGCGCCTTCGGCGGCTCGGGCGGCACCGGGCCGCGGTACGGGCCGGCCGCGGGACGCGGCAGCCGCGGACGGGAGGGACGGGGCGAGTCTGGGGAGGTAGGCGCTGCCACGCGAGCACGATAGCGCGCCGCGGTCGGCGCCGGGCCGCCGCGAAGAGGGACAGCGGCGGCGCGCCGTTGACGCGGCGCCGCGTGCGGGAGGACCGCGCGCGGCGCCGGGGACGGATCGGGACGGGGGGAGGGGCCACGGGCCGGGAAGGGGACGGGCTACGGGCCGGGAAGGGGACGGGTTACGGGCCGGAAGGGGAGGGGCTGCGGACTGGGAAGGGGACGGGTTACGGGCCGGGAGGCGGAGGGGCTGCGGACCGGGAGAGGGAGCGCTAGGGCGTCGGCGAGAGCGCCGCGACCAGCAGCGCCGGCACCAGGAACGCGACCGCCAGCACGCCGGCCCGCACCGCCGCCGACGCGCGCAGCACCGCGGCGGGCGCCGCGAGTTCGCGCAGCGCGGCCCGCGCGGACGCGCGCGCGGCGTGGGACTCCCGCGCGGCCAGCGCGGCCGAGGCCAGCACGCACATGCAGATCAGCAGCACCGCGCAGGTGGTGACCGGCCCGAGGCTGCGGCCGCTGTCCTGGTGCAGGCCGTAGCCGGCCACCAGCGCCGCCACGGTCGCCGAGAGCAGGCCGAGCGGGCGGCCGAGCCGCCGCGCCTCGTGCTGGAGCCCGCGCCCGGCCAGCAGCCGCAGCCCGCCGGGCCGGTAGGCGGCGAGCAACCGCCCGCAGGCGTGGACCAGTCCGGGGCCGGCCAGCACCAGCCCGGCGGCGGTGAGCACCCAGCCGCCGACCGCGGCCGGCGCCATCGCGCCCAGGCCGCTGGGCAGCGGGAAGGTGTGCCGGTCGGGGGCCGTCGCCTCGAGCGCCAGCCCGACGGCGATCAGCGCGACGCCCCACGGGAGCCCGGCGGGCACCTGCTCGTCCGGTTCGATCGCGCCCGCGTCCGGGCCGCCCGGGCGGGCACGGCCCCGGTCCGGCCGCTGCCCGTCCGTCCGCCGTCCGTCGGGGCGCTGCTCGGTGCGCAGCCGTGCCGCGCTCGCGGCGCCCGCCGCCAGCGGGACCAGGGCCAGCAGCGTGACCGCCCCGGCGAGCGGCAGGCTGTGGCCCGCCGCCAGGAGCCCGGGGCCGACGCCGTGGTAGGGCACACCGGTCACGTCGCCGCGCAGTTGGAGGAAGACCAGCAGCGCCAGCACGCTGCCGCACGCGCACACCAGGGTCACCGTCGCCGCGGCGAGCAGCACCAGGCCGTTCCGGCCCAGGCCGACCGCGGTGAGCCCGGCCCGGGGCCAGCCGGTCGACTGGGCGCGGCCCACCGCGACCGCCAGCTGCACGCTGACGATCGCCGGCACCACGCACCAGCCGAGGCGTACCACCGTGTGCGAGGCGCCGCCGGGGTGGGCCAGCGCCCAGCCGAGGGCCGCCAGCAGCAGCAGTCCGGTGCCGCACGACGCGAGGGCGGCCAGCACCCACCGGCCGAGCGCCGCCGGACTCGCCCCGCGCAGCAGCCGCAGGCTCAGCACCGGCCGCACCCCCCGCGGCCGGCCGCGCTCCGCCCGGGGCGCGGGCGCCGTACGCGGGCGTTCATACGCTGGCCGGGCGGGGAGCGGCCAGGTCCGGGTTCTGCCCCGTCCCCTTGCCCTTGCCCTGGGCCGGCCCCTTGCCCTGGGCGGCGCCCTGGCCCGAGTTCTGCTCCGGGGCGGTGGTCACCACGCGGCCGTCGGCGAAGGGCACGGTCCGGTCGGCGTGCGCGGCGATGTCGGGGTCGGCCGTGGCCAGCACGACGGTGATGCCGTGGGAGCGGGCCGCGCTGGTGAGGGTGCGCAGCACGTGCGCCCGGTCGTCGCGGTGCAGCGTCGCGGTCGGCTCGTCGGCGAAGACCACGGCCGGGCCGGTGACCAGCGCGCGGGCCACGGCGACGCGCTGGCGCTGCGCGGCGGACAGCCCGGCCGGCCGGCTGCGGGCGACGTCGCCGATGTCGAGGCGGTCCAGCCACTCGCGGGTGGCGGTCCGCGCGGTCCGGCTGCTCTCGCCGCGCAGCAGCAGCGGCAGGGCGGCGTTCTCCCACACGTTCAGCTCGGGCAGCAGGTGCGGGTCGGTGCCGACCCAGCCGAACCGGTCGCGGCGCAGCCGCTCGCGGGCGGGGTCGGGCAGCGTGTGCACCGGGCCGCTGTTGAACCAGACCTCGCCCTCGTCGGGGACGAGCTGTCCGGAAAGGCAGCGCAGCAGCGTCGACTTGCCCGCGCCGCGCGGTCCGGCGAGCGCGAGGATCTCCCCGGCCCGCACGCTGACCGACACGCCGAGCAGCGCGGGCGAGCCCTGGTAGGAGTGACGCAGGGCGCGAGCCCAGAGCACGTCGTTGTCGGGCGGGGCCTCCATGCCGTACCTCCGCGGATCGCGAGTTCACCCGGGCAACGAGCCCGGGACGTGTCCGGTCACTGCTCGGCACGCTATGCGCGGCCGCCGCGCCCGCCCCGCAGGCGCCCCCGCGAACCCCCCGATCGGCGCAGCCCGCCCCCTGCCGGGTGGCAGGGGGCGGGCTGCGGTCCGTGCTCAGCGGCCGGCGGCCGGTCAGAGCTTCGTCCACGCCTCCTTGAGCACGCCGCGCAGGATGGACTCGATCTCGTCGAAGAGCGGCTGCTCGGCGATGAGCGGCGGGGCGAGCTGGATCACCGGGTCGCCGCGGTCGTCGGCGCGGCAGTACAGCCCGTTGTCGAAGAGCGCCTTGGACAGGAAGCCGTACAGCACGCGCTCGGTCTCCTCGTCGGTGAACGTCTCCTTGGTCGCCTTGTCCTTGACCAGCTCGATGCCGTAGAAGAAGCCGTTGCCGCGCACGTCGCCGACGATCGGCAGGTCCCGCAGCTGGTCGAGGGTGGCGCGGAAGGCCGCCTCATGGTCCAGCACGTGCTGGTTGAGCCCCTCGCGCTCGAAGATGTCGAGGTTGGTGAGGGCCACGGCCGCCGAGACGGGGTGGCCGGCGAAGGTGTAGCCGTGCAGGAAGGTGTTGCCGTCGCGGTAGAACGGCTCGGCGAGCCGGTCGGAGACGACGCACGCGCCGATCGGGGAGTAGCCGGAGGTCATGCCCTTGGCGCAGGTGATCATGTCGGGCACGTAGTCGAACTTGTCGCAGGCGAACATGGTGCCCAGCCGCCCGAACGCGCAGATCACCTCGTCGGAGACGAGCAGCACCCCGTACCGGTCGCAGATCTCGCGGACCCGCTGGAAGTAGCCGGGCGGCGGGGGGAAGCAGCCGCCGGCGTTCTGCACCGGTTCGAGGAAGACCGCGGCCACGGTGTCGGGGCCCTCGAAGAGGATCTCCTGCTCGATCTGGTCGGCGGCCCAGCGGCCGAACGCCTCCGGGTCGTCGCCGTGGATCGGGGCGCGGTAGATGTTGGTGTTGGGCACCTTGCGGGCGCCGGGCACCAGCGGTTCGAACGGGGCCTTGAGCGCGGGCAGTCCGGTGATGGACAGGGCGCCCTGCGGGGTGCCGTGGTAGGCGACCGCCCGCGAGATCACCTTGTACTTGGTGGGGTTGCCGGTCAGCTTGTGGTACTGCTTCGCCAGCTTCCAGGCGGTCTCCACCGCCTCGCCGCCGCCGGTGGTGAAGAAGACCTTGTTCAGGTCGCCGGGCGCGTACCCGGCCAGCCGCTCGGCGAGCTCGACCGCCTTGGGGTGGGCGTAGCTCCAGATCGGGAAGAAGGCCAGCTCCTGCGCCTGCTTGTAGGCGGTCTCGGCGAGTTCGTGGCGTCCGTGCCCGGCCTGCACCACGAACAGCCCGGACAGGCCGTCGATGTAGCGCTTGCCGCGCGCGTCGTAGATGGACGCGCCCTCGCCGCGGACGATGGTCGGCACCGGGGCGTCCTGGTAGTCCGACATGCGGGTGAAGTGCATCCACAGGTGGTCGTAGGCGGACTTCGACTGGTCGGGCTGCTCGGCGTGCGAAGCGGTCATGGCTATCTGGTTCCCCAGGTGTAGGTCTGCTTGCGGAGCTTGAGGTAGACGAAGGTCTCGGTGGTGCGGACGCCCGGCAGCGCGCGGATGCGCTTGTTGATCATCTCCAGCAGGTGGTCGTCGTCCTCGCAGACGATCTCCACCAGCAGGTCGAACGAGCCGGCGGTGAGCACCACGTACTCGACCTCGTCGAGGGCCGCGAGCGCGTCGGCGACCGGCTCGAGGTCGCCCTCGACGTTGACGCCGACCATCGCCTGGCGGCGGAAGCCGACGGTGAGCGGGTCGGTCACCGCGACGATCTGCATCACGCCCTGGTCCAGCAGCTTCTGCACCCGCTGGCGCACCGCGGCCTCGGACAGCCCCACCGCCTTGCCGATCGCCGCGTACGGGCGGCGCCCGTCCTCCTGGAGCTGTTCGATGATCGCCTTCGAGACCGCGTCTATCGAGGCGGAGGCGCCGTTCATGTCACGAGTGGCCACGCGCACCACTGTGCAGGAGAGGTCGACGGTCCCGCAAGCCCCGCACGATGAATTCCGTTGTGTTAAGCCGCCTGCAACACTGAATCGGTTGTTGTAGCCCGGCGGGCGTGTCGAATACGGCAGTCCTGGCGTTAAGCTGGGCGGCGTCTCACTACATGGACACGAACCGGATGGACCAGGGAGCAAGCGCCGTGACCGAACTCCGTACTCTGCGCAACCACATCGACGGAGAATTCCGCGACGCCGCCGACGGGCGCACCACCGAGGTGGTCAGTCCGGTCACCGGCCGGGCGTACGCGACCGCGCCGCTGTCCGGCAGGGCCGACGTCGACGCGGCGATGGCCGCCGCCCGGGCGGCCTTCCCCGGCTGGCGCGACACCACGCCCGCCGAGCGGCAGAAGGCGCTGCTGAGGATCGCCGACGCCATCGAGGCGCGCGCGGACGAACTGGTCGCGGTGGAGAGCGAGAACACCGGCAAGCCGCTCGCGCTCACCGCGAGCGAGGAGGTCCCGCCGATGGTGGACCAGATCCGGTTCTTCGCCGGCGCCGCCCGGCTGCTGGAGGGCCGCTCGGCCGGCGAGTACATGGAGGGCCTGACCTCGATCGTGCGACGCGAGCCGGTCGGGGTGTGCGCGCAGGTCGCGCCGTGGAACTACCCGATGATGATGGCGGTGTGGAAGTTCGCCCCGGCGATCGCGGCGGGCAACACCGTGGTGCTCAAGCCCTCCGACACCACCCCGGCCTCCACCGTGCTGCTCGCCGAGATCATCGCCGGGGTGCTGCCCAAGGGCGTGTTCAACGTGGTCTGCGGCGACCGCGACACCGGCCGGCTGATGGTCGAGCACCCGGTGCCGGCGATGGCGTCCATCACCGGCTCGGTCCGGGCCGGCATCGAGGTCGCCGGGTCCGCCGCCAAGGACGTCAAGCGGGTGCACCTGGAACTTGGCGGCAAGGCGCCGGTGGTGGTCTTCGACGACCTCGACAGCCAGGCGCTCGCCAAGGCCGCCGAGGACATCGCCCTCGCCGGGTTCTTCAACGCCGGCCAGGACTGCACCGCCGCCTGCCGGGTGCTCGTGCAGGAGGGCGTGCGCGAGGAGTTCACCGCGGCGCTGGCCAAGGCCGCCGCCGCCACCAGGACCGGCCTGCCCGACGACGAGGACGTGCTCTTCGGCCCGCTCAACAACGCCAACCAGCTCGCCCAGGTCGCCGGGTTCGTCGACCGGCTGCCCGCGCACGCCAAGGTCGAGGCCGGCGGCCACCGGGTCGGCGAGGAGGGCTACTTCTACGCGCCCACCGTCGTCTCCGGGCTGCGGCAGGACGACGAGGCGGTGCAGCGCGAGGTGTTCGGCCCGGTCATCACCGTCCAGTCGTTCACCGACGAGGAGCAGGCGGTCACCTGGGCCAACGACGTGGACTACGGCCTGGCCTCCTCGGTGTGGACCAAGGACCACGGCCGGGCGATGCGGATGTCGAAGAAGCTCGACTTCGGCTGCGTGTGGATCAACACCCACATCCCGCTGGTCGCCGAGATGCCGCACGGCGGGTTCAAGCAGTCCGGCTACGGCAAGGACCTGTCCGCGTACGGCTTCGAGGACTACACCCGCATCAAGCACGTCATGACCTCGCTGGAGGCGTGAGCGCGAACCCCGCCGGCGGCCGGTGCGCACCGAGGAGTGCGGACCGGCCGCCGGCGCGTCAGCGCCGCGCGCCGCGTACGGTGCTCAGCCCGCGTACGGTGCTCAGGCCGCCTTCGCGCGCAGCCGCAGCAGCACCTCCGGACGGTTGGTGGTGACCGCGTCCACCCCGGCCGCGACCAGGCGGGACATCGAGCGGCGCCAGTCGGCGGTCCAGGCGGCGACCAGCAGCCCGCGGTCGTGCGCCCACGCTACCGTCGCCGGATCGGCCAGCCCGAAGCGGAGGTTGAGCCAGCGCGGGGCGAGGCCGTTCAGCAGCGCGTCGGCCGGGCGCGCGGACGTCGTCCAGGTCATCGCGATCTCGGCGGCGGGCTCCAGGGCCCGCACCTGGCGCATCGCGGCCAGCTTCCCGCAGTAGTAGACCCGGTCCGCCGCACCCGCCTCCCGTACCGCCCGGACGGCCGCGGGCGCCTGGTCGGCCTCGGTCAGGTCGATCAGCATCCGTGTCCGGTCCGGGCCGGCCAGCAGCTCGGCGAGCGCGGCCGCGAAGGACGGCACCCCGCCGCCGGTCGCCTCGGCCACCTCGTCGTAGGCCAGCGAGGCCACCGGAGCCACGACGCCCCACAGCCGCTCCAGCGTCGGGTCGTGCAGCAGCACCGGCACGCCGTCCCGGGTGAGGCGGACGTCCACCTCCACGACGTCGGCGCCCTTGCGCAGCGCCGAACGCACCGACGGCAGCGTGTTCTCGCGGTGGGTGTAAGGGTCGCCCCTGTGGGCGACGACCGTTACCCCGTGCCCAGGGCGCGCGGCCACGGCGTCAGCCCCGCGCGGAGGGGACGCCGGGGCCGCCCGCGGCGGCGCCGTAGGACAGCGTGTAGGCGTCGATCTCCGCCGCCAGCCGCGCCTTGCCCGCCGGTTCCAGGAAGGACGCGTGCACCGCGTTCTTCGCCAGCTCCGCGACACCCGCGCGGTCCAGCCCCAGCAGCCGGGCGGCCACCGCGTACTCGGTGTTCAGGTCGGTGCCGAACATCGGCGGGTCGTCGCTGTTGACGGTGACCAGCACGCCCGCCTCGGCCATCCGCCGGATCGGGTGCTCCTCGATGTCGGTCACCACCCGGGTGGCGATGTTGGAGGTCGGGCAGACCTCCAGCGGGATGCGGTGCTCGGCGAGGTGGTCCAGCAGCCGGGGGTCCTGCACGGCGCTGGTGCCGTGGCCGATCCGCTCGGCGCCCAGCACGTTCAGGGCGTCCCAGATCGTCTGCGGCCCGGTGGCCTCCCCGGCGTGCGGCACGCTGTGCAGCCCGGCCGCCCTGGCCCGGTCGAAGTACGGCTTGAACTGCGGGCGCGGCACCCCGATCTCGGGCCCGCCCAGGCCGAAGGAGACCAGGCCCTCCGGGCGCAGGTCCAGCGCCAGGTGCGCGGTCTGCTCCGCCGAGGCCAGGCCCGCCTCGCCGGGGATGTCGAAGCACCAGCGCAGCACCACGCCCAACTCCGCCTCCGCGGCCTTGCGCGCGTCCTCGATCGCCTCCATGAACGCCTGCTCGGGGATGCCCCGGTTCGTCGAGGAGTAGGGCGTCACGGTCAGCTCGGCGTAGCGGATCTGCTGCCGGGACATGTCCCGCGCGACCTCGTACGTCAGCAGCCGGATGTCCTCGGCGTCGCGGATCAGGTCCACCACGGACAGGTAGACCTGGATGAAGTGGGCGAAGTCCCGGAAGGTGAAGTAGTCGGCGAGCGCGGCCGGGTCGGCGGGCACCTTGGAGTCCGGGTGCCGCGCGGCCAGGGCGGAGACGATCCGCGGGGAGGCGGAGCCGACGTGGTGGACGTGGAGTTCGGCCTTCGGCAGCCCGGCGATGAAGGCGTCCAGCCCGGTGCCGGGTGCGGTGCCGGGCGCGGCGGCGGGGGCACTGCCCGCGGGGGCGGTCCCGGCGGCGGGGGAGGGGCCGGGTGCGGTCTCGGGCATGCGGGGTTCCTCCGGTGGGACGTGCGGGACGGCCGGGGCGCCGGCCGGTGCCGTTCATCGTAATCCGCGCGCCCGCCCGTCCCCCGGGCCGCGCCGGGGCGGGGGGAGAAGGCGCGGCCGGCGGCCGGCGCGTGGCTGTTCACGCGCGCTTCGGGGTGATCGGTGCGATGAACGGACAGGGCACAGAATCCGTCGATTAACCAAAAGGCAACAACGGAATCCCTTGTTGGAGGAGGCTGGCTCTGCCAGGATCAGCGATCAATCCAGGCTTTGACCACGCTGGTACATGGATTCGCGACCCCGGCGGGGTGTCCCGGCCCGAGCGGGCCGGTCCATCCGGCCGCCCCGGCCCACCCGCCCGGCGCCACCCGGCCGAACCCTCGGAAGGGCACCACCCATGGAGCAGTTCGAGACCCTCTCCCCGCCCCAGCGTGCCGCCATGGCGCGCAGCATGACCAGTGGGCGGGCCGCGCTCGCCCGCCGCTCGCTGCTGCGGGTCGCCGGGCTCGGCGCCGTGGCCGGCGCCGGCCTCACCGGCTGCGGCATCCCCGCGGCCGGCCGCAAGGGCGAGACCGCCTCCACCGACCACTCGGCGCAGGAGAAGGTGGTGGACTTCTCCAACTGGACCGAGTACATCGACGTCAGCGACGACGGCAAGCACCACCCGACGCTGGACGCCTTCACCAAGCGCACCGGCATCAAGGTCAAGTACACCGAGGACATCAACGACAACGTCGAGTTCTTCGGCAAGATCAAGCCGCAGCTCGCCGCCGGCCAGGACACCGGCCGCGACCTGATGGTGCTCACCGACTGGCTGGCCGGGCGGATGATCCGGCTCGGCTGGGTGCAGCAGCTGGACTCCGCCAACCTGCCGCACGCCTACGCCAACCTCGAACAGCGCTTCCGCAGCCCCGACTGGGACCCCGGGCGCGCCTACTCCTACCCCTGGCAGGGCATCAGCACCTGCATCGCCTACAACAAGAAGGCCACCGGCGGCCGGAAGGTCACCTCCGTCTCCCAGCTCCTCGACGACGGCTCGCTGAAGGGCAGGGTCGCCATGCTCTCGGAGATGCGCGACACCATCGGCATGACCCTGCTCGACATGGGAGAGCTGCCCGAGAAGGTCACCGACGACACCTTCGACGCGGCCGTCGCCCGCATCCAGAAGGCCGTCGACAGCCAGCAGATCCGGAAGTTCACCGGCAACGACTACACCGACGGCCTGAGCAAGGGCGACATCGCCGCCTGCGTCGCCTGGGCCGGCGACCTGGTCCAACTGCGCATCGACGACCCGGACATCGAGTACGTCTTCCCCGACTCCGGCTTCGTCTCCTCCACCGACAACCTGCTCATCCCCGACAAGGCGCGGCACAAGGCCAACGCGGAGCGGCTGATCGACTACTACTACGAGCCCGCGGTCGCCGCCCAGGTCTCGGCGTACATCAACTACGTGTGCCCGGTCGCCGGGGTGAAGCCGTACCTGGCGAAGATCGACCCGAAGCTGGCGAGCAACCCGCTGATCATCCCCGACGCGGCGATGGACGCCCGCGGCCACGCGTTCCGCTCGCTCTCCGACGCCGAGGACGCGCGGTACGAGGACAAGTTCGCCAAGCTCATCGGCGCCTGACCCCGGCCTGCACCCGCACCCCCCGAGGACACCCCATGACGACCCCCAGCACGAGCCCGAGCCCGCAGCCCTCCGCCGACGCCGTCCGCCTCACCGGGATCAGCAAGTCCTACGGCGCCTTCACCGCCGTCCACCCGCTCGACCTGGCCGTGCCGGCCGGCTCGTTCTTCGCGCTGCTCGGCGCCTCCGGCTGCGGCAAGACCACCACCCTGCGGATGATCGCCGGCCTGGAGACCCCCTCCACCGGCGCGGTGCACCTCGGCGGCCAGGACGTCACCGCCCTGCCGCCGTACAAGCGCCCGGTCAACACCGTCTTCCAGAACTACGCGCTCTTCCCGCACCTGGACATCTACGAGAACGTGGCGTTCGGGCTGCGCCGGCGCGGCGTCAGGCCGGTGCGGGCGAAGGTCGGCGAGATGCTCGACCTGGTGCAGCTCGGCCCGCTGGCCCGGCGCCGCCCGCACCAGCTCTCGGGCGGCCAGCAGCAGCGCGTGGCGGTGGCGCGGGCCCTGATCAACCAGCCGAAGGTGCTGCTGCTGGACGAGCCGCTCGGCGCGCTGGACCTGAAGCTGCGCCGCCAGATGCAGCTCGAACTCAAGCGCATCCAGACCGAGGTGGGCATCACCTTCGTGCACGTCACGCACGACCAGGAGGAGGCCATGACGATGGCCGACACGGTCGCGGTGATGAACGCCGGGCGGGTCGAGCAGATGGGCGCGCCCGCCGACCTCTACGAGAACCCCGCCTCCACCTTCGTGGCGAACTTCCTGGGCACCTCCAACCTGATCGAGGCCGAGGTGGCCGGCGTGGCCGACGGCACCCTGCGGCTGGTGCGCGCCGGGCAGGAGCTGGCGATGCCGGCGGCCCGCTGCCGCACAAAGGCCGCCCGCGGCGACCGGGTGCTGGCCGGGGTCCGCCCGGAGAAGATCACCCTGACCCACCGCGACGACGCCGGGGAGGTGCCCGCCGGCCGTAACCGGATATCCGGCACGATCGCCGACTCCAGCTTCATCGGCGTCTCCACCCAGTACGTGGTCGACAGCCCGGTCGGCGCGGGCCTGGAGGTCTTCGTGCCGAACGTCGAGCGCGACACCCGGCTGGTGCCCGGAGCACCCGTCGTCCTGCACTGGAACCCCGCGCACACCTTCGGGCTGGACGCCGGGCAGGACATCGGCGCCGGGCTCGGCGCGGACCTGGACGAGGCGGCGCCGGGCACGGGGACGGGGCCAGCGACCGGGGCGGGCGGCACCGGGCGCACCGAGCCCGCCGAGGGGGCCGCCGTATGACCGCCGCCACCGAACCCCTGGCCGCGCCCGCCCCGAAGGCGCCCCCGCCACCCCAGGCGCTGCGCCGGGCCGCCGCGCGGCGGCGCCGCGTGCCCTATCTGCTGCTGCTCGCCGGGGTGGCCTGGCTGCTGGTCTTCTTCGTCGCGCCGATGGTGTACCAGGCGTCGACCTCGGTGCAGACCGGCACCCTGGAGGACGGCTTCAAGGTCACCTGGCACTTCGCCACCTACTGGGACGCGCTCAGCGAGTACTGGCCGCACTTCGTGCGCTCCCTGGCCTACGCCGCCATCGCCACCGCGCTGTGCCTGCTGATCGGCTACCCGCTGGCGTACACCATCGCCTTCCGAGCCGGCCGGTGGCGCAACGTGCTGCTGATCCTGGTGATCGCGCCGTTCTTCACCAGCTTCCTGATCCGCACCCTGGCCTGGGAGACGATCCTGTCCGACCAGGGCCCGGTGGTGTCCTTCCTCAACAGCGTGCACCTGCTGGACGTGACGTCCTGGCTGGGCGTCACCCAGGGCGACCGGGTGCTCGCCACCCCGCTGGCCGTCGTGTGCGGCCTGACCTACAACTTCCTGCCGTTCATGATCCTGCCGCTGTACAGCTCGCTGGAACGCGTCGACGGGCGCCTGCACGAAGCGGCCGGCGACCTGTACGCCACCCCGTTCACCGTCTTCCGCAAGGTGACCTTCCCGCTGTCGATGCCCGGGGTGGTGGCCGGCACCCTGCTGACCTTCATCCCGGCCTCCGGCGACTACATCAACGCCGAGTTGCTGGGCTCCACCAACCAGCAGATGATCGGCAACGTCATCGAGTCGCAGTTCCTGCGGGTCCTGGACTACCCGACGGCGGCCGCCCTGTCGTTCCTGCTGATGGCGGTCATCCTCGCCGTCGTCACCCTCTACATCCGCCGGGCCGGAACGGAGGAGCTGGTCTGATGCGCCTGATCCGCCGGCTGCGCGCCAACCTCGTGGTGATCGCGGGCGTCCTCGCCCTGTGCTACCTGATCCTGCCGAACCTGGTGGTGCTCGCCTTCTCCTTCAACAAGCCCAAGAGCCGCTTCAACTACACCTGGAACCACTTCTCCACCGACGCCTGGCAGCACCCGTGCAGCGTCTCCGGCATGTGCGGCTCGCTCGGCCTGAGCCTGCGGATCGCCGTCTACGCCACGCTCGCCGCCACCGTGCTGGGCACCATGACCGCCTTCGCGCTCGCCCGCTACCGCTTCCGCGGCCGCGCCGCCACCAACATGCTGATCTTCCTGCCGATGGCGATGCCCGAGGTGGTGATGGGCGCCTCGCTCGGCACCCTCTTCCTCAACATGCGCATCCGGTTCGGCTTCTGGACGATCCTCATCGCGCACATCATGTTCTGCCTGAGCTTCGTGGTCACCGCCGTCAAGGCCCGCGTGATGAGCATGGACCCGCGCCTGGAGCAGGCCGCCCAGGACCTGTACGCCACCCCGGCGCAGACCTTCCTGCGGGTCACCCTGCCGCTGGCCGCGCCGGGTATCGCGGCCGGCGCGCTGCTGTCGTTCGCGCTGTCCTTCGACGACTACATCATCACCAGCTTCAACGCGGGCAACTCCGTCACCTTCCCGATGTTCGTGTGGGGCTCGGCGCAGCGCGGCACCCCGGTGCAGGTCAACGTGATCGGCACGGCCATGTTCGTGCTCGCGGTGCTGCTGGTGCTGGCCGGGCAACTCGTCGGCGGCCGCCGGAAGGCGCGTGGCTGACATGGACCCCGCCCGCGCGCTCGCCGCCGCCCGCCCGGTGCCGTACTGGCTCGACGACCCGGCCCGGCCGGCCGCGCAGCCGGCGCTGGCCGGCGCGGAGCACTGCGACCTGCTGGTGGTCGGCGGCGGCTACAGCGGGCTGTGGACGGCGCTGCTGGCCAGGGAGCGCGACCCGGGCCGCGACGTGGTCCTCATCGAGGCGGGCCGGATCGGCTCGGCCGCCTCCGGCCGCAACGGCGGCTTCTGCGCGGCCAGCCTGACCCACGGCTTCGCCAACGGACTGGCCCGCTGGCCGGGGGAGTTCGCGGCGCTGGAGGACCTCGGCGCACGCAACCTCGACGCCATCGAGGCCGCCGTGCGGCGGTACGGCCTGGACTGCGAGTTCGAGCGGACCGGCGAGATCGACGTGGCCACCGCCCCCTACCAGGCCGAGGAACTGCGGCAGGCGCACGCCACCGCGCTCCAGCACGGCCTGGACCTGGAGTACCTGGACCGCGACCAGGTGCGCGCCGAGGTCGACTCGCCCACCTTCCACGCCGGGCTGTACGACCGGCGCGGGGTGGCCATGGTCCACCCGGCCAAGCTCGCCTGGGGACTCCGGCGCGCCGCCGAGCGGGCCGGGGTGCGGATCTACGAGCACACCCCCGCGCTGGCCCTGGTCCGCCACGGCGCCGCACTGGCCGTCCGCACCCCGTACGGCAGGGTGCTGGCCCACCACGCGGCGCTGGGCACCGGCGTGTTCCCCTCGCTGCTGCGCCGCACCCGGCACCGCACCGTGCCCGTCTACGACTACGCCCTGACCACCGAACCGCTCACCGAGGACCAGCGCGCCGCGATCGGCTGGCGCGGCCGGCAGGGCCTGGGCGACAGCGCCAACCGCTTCCACTACTTCCGGCTGACCGCCGACAACCGGGTGCTGTGGGGCGGCTACGACGCGGTCTACCCGCGCGGCGGCCGGATGGACCCGGCGTACGAGCAGCGGCCGGCGACGTACCTGCGGCTGGCCCGGCACTTCTTCGCCTGCTTCCCGCAGTTGGAGGGGGTGCGCTTCAGCCACGCCTGGGGCGGCGCGATCGACACCTGCACCCGCTTCTCGGCGTTCTTCGGCACCGCGCACGGCGGGCGGGTCGCCTACGCGGCCGGGTACACCGGGCTCGGTGTCGGCGCCACCCGGTTCGGCGCCGAGGTGATGCTCGACCTGCTGTCGGGGCTGACCACCGAGCGCACCGTGCTCGCCATGGTCCGCCGCCGCCCGCCGCCCTTCCCGCCCGAGCCGCTGGCCACCGCCGGGATCGGGCTGACCCAGTGGTCGCTGGCGCGGGCCGACCGGACGCAGGGGCGGCGCAACCTGTGGCTGCGGGCCCTGGACCGGGCCGGCCTCGGCTTCGACTCGTGACCGCCCCACCGCTGGTGGCGCCGCCCCGCCCGCACCACTCCCCTCGCAGTGTGAGGCGCGTCACATCCGATGGCCGGTGAAACCCGCGTAATGATCCGGCCCCCACGCCCTCTCCCGTGTGACGGCACACGCCTCGCACGACGGACGGAGGGGTCCCACGATGGCCGACACGGGTACGAAGGGCGCGGTGGAGTGGCTGGCTTCGGTCGCGGACGACCCGCGCGGATGCAGACGGGAGTGGGAGCGCAGCCCGCTCGGGGTGGCGCTGCTGCCCGCCGGACGGCAGTGGGACGTGCTGATCCTGCCCGGCCGGATCGGCTATTCCACGCTCGACGTGCTGACCCGGCTCACCGGCCCGCCCGGCCCGGTGCTCGCCGACTTCGGCGACGAGCGGATCGGCTTCTTCGTGCCGCCGGGCACCGCCGCCCGCTGGCTGGGCACCGGGGTGCGCGGCGCCGGGCGCGGCACCTGGATCGTGGTGCCCTACCCCGGCCGGCCGACCGGGGGAGTGCGCTGGCTGGTCCCCCCGGACGGCACCGGCCACCTCACCGACCCGGTGGTGCTGGAACTGGCGATGCACGAGGCGGCCGCCCGGCTCGCGGGCGGGTGAGCGCCGCGCGTCGCGGCCCCGCCCGCCCGGCCGGGTGCTTGTGGCACCCCGCCGCCGGTGGCGACACTGGGCGGCAGACGACGACGGAAGGGCTCACCCCGTGACGACCTCGACCTCGCACATCACGCACTGGATCGCCGGCCGGCCCTGGACCGGCACCGCCGAGCGGCACGGCGACGTCCACGACCCGGCCACCGGCCGGATCACCGGACGGGTGGACTTCGCCGGGCCCGAGGTCGTGGACGAGGCGGTACGCGCCGCCGCCGACGCCTTCCGCCAGTGGCGCCGGACGTCGGTCGCCAAGCGCACCGGGGTGCTCTTCGCCTTCCGCGAGCTGCTCAACGCCCGCCGCGAGGAACTCGCCGCGCTGATCGTCGCCGAGCACGGCAAGGTGCACTCCGACGCGCTCGGCGAGGTCGCCCGCGGCCTGGAGGTCGTCGAGTACGCCTGCGGCATCCCCCAGCTCGCCCGAGGCAGCTACACCGAGCAGGCGTCCACCGGCGTCGACGTGTACTCGCTGCGCCAGCCGCTCGGCCCGGTCGCGATCGTCTCGCCCTTCAACTTCCCCGCCATGGTGCCGATGTGGTTCTTCCCGCTCGCCATCGCCACCGGCAACACCGTCGTCGTCAAGCCGTCGGAGAAGGACCCGTCCGCCGCGAACTTCCTCGCCGCGCTGTGGCGCGAAGCCGGCCTGCCCGACGGGGTGTTCAACGTCGTGCACGGCGACAAGGACGCGGTCGGCCGGCTGCTGGAGCACCCCGGGATCAAGGCGGTCTCCTTCGTCGGCTCCACCCCGGTCGCCCGCGCGGTGTACGAGGCCGGCACCCGCCACGGCAAGCGCGTCCAGGCCCTGGGCGGCGCCAAGAACCACATGCTGGTGCTGCCCGACGCCGACCTGGACCTGGCCGCCGACGCGGCGGTGAACGCCGGCTACGGCGCCGCGGGGGAGCGCTGCATGGCGGTGTCGGTGCTGGTCGCCGTCGACCCGGTCGGCGACGACCTCGTGGCGCGGATCAAGCAGCGGATCGCCACCCTGACCGTCGGCCCCGGCGCGGCGCCCGGCTCCGCGATGGGCCCGCTGGTCACCGGCGCGCACCGCGACAAGGTCACCGGCTACCTCGACGCCGGCACCGCGGAGGGCGCCGTGCTGGTCGCCGACGGCCGCAAGCACGCCGTCGACGGCGACCCCGGCGGCTTCTGGCTCGGCCCGACCCTCTTCGACCACGTCCGCCCCGGCATGTCCGTCTACGACGACGAGATCTTCGGCCCGGTGCTGTCCGTGGTCCGCGTGCCCAGCTACGAAGCGGGCCTGGAGCTGGTCAACGCCAACCCGTACGGCAACGGCACCGCGCTGTTCACCCGCGACGGCGGCGCGGCCCGGCGCTTCCAGCACGAGGTGGAGGTGGGCATGGTGGGCATCAACGTGCCGATCCCGGTGCCGGTCGCCTACTACTCCTTCGGCGGGTGGAAGGACTCGCTCTTCGGCGACACGCACGCCTACGGCGAGGACGGGGTGCGCTTCTTCACCCGCGGCAAGGCCGTCACCCAGCGGTGGCCCGACCCCTCCCACGCGGGCCTGAACCTGGGCTTCCCGACGAACTCCTGACCGCCGCCCCCGGCACCAGCAGCGCCGCCCCCACCGCCGACAGCAGCGCCGCCGCCAGGCACCAGCTCGCCAGCACGTCCAGCGGCCAGTGGTAGTCGCACCACACCAGGGCGACCCCGACCAGCAGTGCCAGCAGCCCGGTGCCGGCGGCCAGCAGCGCGCGCAGCGCCGCCCGCCGGACGAACGGCAGCAGCACCAGCGCGGCCAGCCCGAACGCCACGGACGAGGTCGCGGTGTGCCCGGACGGGAAGTAGCCGTAGCTCGGGTCGGCGCGCACCTGCCCCGGCGCCGGGCGGTCCACCCCCGCCTTCACGGTGCCGACCACCACCGGCAGCAGGCACATCGCCAGCGCCGCGGCGCCCGGCGGCAGCCACCAGCGCGGCAGCCCCGCCCGCCGCCCCAGGCGCACGGCCGCCGCCAGCGCCACCAGCAGCACCGGCACGGCCACCGCGATGTCCCCCAGGTCGCTCAGCGCGTGCGCGAGGCCGTCGAAGGCGGGATGCGCGGCGGCCGCGCGCCGGGCCCCGCGCAGCACCCGCCAGTCGTCGCCGACCAGGCCGCCGCCGGAGGACACCTGCCAGGTCAGCAGGCAGAAGGCAGTGACTGCCGCGGCGAAGGCGGCGCCGAGGGCGAGCAGGCGGGCCCGGGCAGAAGTCGGCCGCCCCGGAACAGGGGGGAGAGTTCCGGGGCGGCCAGGGCGATCGCCGTACCGTCCGTCCCGGGGGGTTTGGGACGAACGGCCAGCCGATCGGCGAGGATCGCCGGGGCAAGAAGTCCCGGCGTTGTCGTGCGCGAGGGCACTGCCGCGCCGGTGATGGGGATTCATCGGCGCGTTGTCGCCCGCGGCCTCATCACTGGGATTCGGCCACGTGCGGGGTGTTCCTCGGAAACCGTACGTCACAGGCGGCTCATCAGGGTCGTCGATCACCCGTCCGCCATCAGGCTCGCACACCTTCTTCACGACCCCGTCCCCCGCGTCGCACAGGCCTCACCCGGCACACGGCACGTCCCTGGTTTCACACGCCGGCGAAGGCCGCCTCGATGATGTCCAGGCCCTCGTTGAGCAGATCCTCCCCGATGACCAGCGGCGGCAGGAAACGCAACACGTTCCCGTACGTGCCGCACGTCAGCACGACCAGCCCGGCCGCGTGGCACGCCTTCGCCACCGCCGCCGTCACCGCCGCGTCCGGCTCCTTCGTCCCCGGCCGCACCAGCTCCACCGCGATCATCGCGCCGCGCCCGCGCACCTCGCCGATCACCGGGAACTTCTCCTGCATCGCGCGCAGCCGCGGCGTCATCACCTCGCCGATCCGCCGCGCCCGCGCCGGCAGGTCCAGCTCGCGCATCGTCTCGATCGCGCCGAGCGCGGCCGCGCACGCCACCGGGTTGCCGCCGTAGGTGCCGCCCAGGCCGCCGGAGTGCGCCGCGTCCATGATCTCCGCGCGGCCGGTCACCGCCGCCAGCGGCAGCCCGCCCGCGATGCCCTTCGCCGTGGTGATCAGGTCCGGCACCACCCCTTCGTCCTCGCACGCGAACCACTGACCGGTCCGGCAGAACCCGGTCTGGATCTCGTCGGCCACGAACACGATGCCGTTGTCCCGCGCGAACTGCGCGATCCGCGGCAGGAAGCCCTTCGCCGGTTCGATGAAGCCGCCCTCGCCGGCGATCGGCTCGATCACGATCGCCGCCACGTGCTCGGCGCCGATCTGCTTGGTGATGATGTCGACCGCCTGCGCCGCGGCCTCCTCCGCCGCGTGCTCCGGCCCGGTCAGCCACCGGTAGCCGTACGCCAGCGGCACCCGGTAGACCTCCGGCGCGAACGGCCCGAAGCCCTCCTTGTACGGCATGTTCTTCGCGGTCAGCGCCATCGTGAGGTTGGTGCGGCCGTGGTAGCCGTGGTCGAAGACCACCACCGCGGGGCGCTTGGTGTACGCCCGGGCGATCTTCACCGCGTTCTCCACCGCCTCCGCGCCGGAGTTGAACAGCGCGGACTTCTTGGCGTGGTCGCCGGGGGTGAGCCGGGCCAGCTCCTCGCACACCTCCACGTAACCCTCGTAGGGGGTGATCATGAAACAGGTGTGGGTGAAGTCCGCGAGCTGCGCCGACGCCCGCCGGACCACCGCCTCCGCGCTGTTGCCGACCGACGTTACGGCGATGCCCGAGCCGAAGTCGATCAGCCGGTTGCCGTCCACGTCCTCCACGACGCCGCCGCCGGCGCGCGCGACGAACACCGGCAGCGTCACCCCCACCCCGTCGGCGACCGCGGCCGACTTGCGGGCCGCCAGCTCCCGCGACTTCGGTCCTGGTACGTCGGTGACGAGCCTGCGCTCCTGCGGCACTGCGGTCATGGCGGCGCTCTCCCTACTCGGTGTGCTGTGACGCCCCGGTCACTTCGGAGGCTAGGCGGGCCCCGGTACCCCCGCATACGCCGATCGGTCGCACTGGCGGCGCCGGTTTCGCCGGTTCGGACAGTGCGGGCGGCGGCACCGTAAAACGACAAGATCCTTTTGCCGGGGTATCGGCTCGACTACATTGTGCGCATCGGCGGCGATGAGGGGCGAGAGCAGGCGCGCGATGGATGCCAAGGACCGCAACACCCGTCCGCAGGGCCCCCCGTACGGGCAGCCCGCCCCGCCGCCGGTCCCGCCCCGCAGCCCGGTGCCGCGGCCCGCCGCGCCGCCGCCCGCCCCCGTGCAGGCCCCGCCGCTGTCCGCGGTGGAGCGCTGGCTGCGCACCCCGCGGGTCTCGGACGCCCCCGGGATCTACGCGTACGGGCACGTGCCCCGCCCGCCCGACGACCCCGACCGGATGACCGACCGCCGCCTGATCGGCGGAGCGGTGCTCGCCCTGCTGTGCGCGCTGCTGCTGTGGTCGCTGATGAAGAACGGCTACGTCCCGCTGTGGCGGCGACCGCTGACGCTGCTCACCCCGGGCTCGTGGTGGCACGGCAGCCACCCCAGCCGGGTGGGCCAGTTCGCCGCCGCGTTCTACGAGTGCCTGTGGCTGGCGCTGCTCACCCGCTACTTCGCGAAGATCGGCAGCTGGGGCGAGGTCGGCCGGCGCTACCTGCGCGAGCCGCGCGCCAGGGCCGCGGCCGCCTTGGTGATCGGCGTGTGCGTCTGGGTGCTCAGCGACAAGAAGTTCCTGCCGCTGATGTCGCTGATCCTCCCCTTCTACCCGCCCTCGGCCTTCCAGCACGGCGAGCAGGCGGCCCTGCACGTGGAGTACGAGGTCGACGCGATCGCCGCGCTGGTCGTGACGGTCGCCGCCGCGAAGTACGGCCGCTGGCCGGAACTGCTGCGCGCGCGCAGCGCCGCCCGCCGGCAGCCCGCCGGGTCCGAGGGCCTGCTGCCGCCGCAGGGCGCCCCCGGCGCCGCGGCCCTGCCCGCGCCCACCGACTGGGCGGAGGTGCGGGCGGCGGGGTACGGCGCCGCCGCCGACCGGCTGGCGCAGGACGTCCGCACCGGGCGGATGAACGACGTCGACTGCGCCCGGGTCCGCCAGGCGTGGCAGGCGGTGCACACCCGCCCCGAGGGCGCCCGGGAGTTCGCCGACGGCGTGCTGGAACTGGGCGGCGCCGCCATGGTGCACCCCTCCGGCGCCCGCGACGTGCCGCGGCGCACCGCCGACCACGACCTGCTCGGCGGCCAGGTGCGCATCGGCACCGGCGTCGCCGACCCGCGCAACGGCTACCAGTACCGCGGCTCGGGCATCGCCCTGGACCCCGGGGTGCTGGGCACCGGGCTGCTCGCCGTCGGCCCGCCCGGCTCCGGCAAGAGCCGGCTGCTGATGCGCCCGGTGGTCGAGTCGCTGTGCCTCCAGGCGCTAGCCGGGCGCGCCGCGGTCGTCGCGGTCGCCGGCGCCGACGTCGACCTCGGCCCGGCCGAGGCGTACGACGTGGTGATCTCCCTCGCCGACCCCGCCTCCCGCTACGACCTCGACCTGTACGGCGGCAGCACCGACCCCGACACCGCGGCCGGACTGCTCGCCGAGGCGCTGACCGACGGGCCCGAGAGCGAGCAGCGCCGCGCCGCCACGGCCCTGGGCCAGCTGCTGGGCCCCTACGCCGCCGCGCACGGCAGGTTCCCGACCGTGCCGGTGCTGCGCGAACTGCTGGAGGGCCTGCCGCACGCCTTCGCCGCGCTGCGCGAGGCCGTCGACGCGGTGGGCCTGCCGGGCCTGGTGCGCGAACTCGACGCGCGGGAGCGGCAGAGCGCCCGGCCCGGCGACATCGGCACGGTCCTCGCCGACCGGATCGGGGTGCTCGACCGGCCCGCGTTCGCCGGGTTCTTCGACACCTCCGGCCGCAGCCGGCCGTTCGCGATGCACGCGCTGGCGCACCCGCTGCGGGTCCGGGTGGAGCTGCCCGAGCGCGGCCACGCCGAGGCCTCCCGGATACTGGTGCGGCTGCTGCTCGCCCAGTTCACCGCCGCGGTCGCCGCCCGCCGGGACCGCGCGCTGTTCGCCTGCATCGTGGTCGACGACGCCGCGCAGGCGCTGTCGGAGGCGACGCTGCGCGCGCTGCCGTCGCTGCGGGGCCAGAACGCCGGCGCGGTGCTGGGCCTGCGCTCCCTGGACGCGCTGCCGGAGGCGCTGCGCGGCGCCGCGGTCGGCGCGGTGGGCTGCCGGATGGTGTTCGCGGGCGTCTCGCCGCGCGACGGCCGGTTCTTCTCCGAGACATGGGGCACCATGCGGGTGCAGACCAAGGACATCACCCGCACCCCCGACCAGTCCGGCGGGCTGCCCAGGCGGCTGAGCCGCGGGGTGCGGCGGCTGTTCACCGGCGAGGTCGTCACCACCGAGTCGGTCACCGTCCGCGAGGTGGAGCGGGAGCGCTGGTCGGCCGCCGACCTGGCCCAGCAGGTCCCGGTCGGCCACGCGGTGGTGTCGCTGACGACGACCGCGGGGGAGCACGCGCCGCCGGTGCTGGTGGACCTGCGGTCGTGAGGGGGTGCGGTACGGTGCGGGGACTCCAGGGTGTCGGCGACCGGTCGGCAGAACCACGTCCTCGGTCCGGCCCCGAACTTCCGTAGTCCGGCCCCGAACTTCCGGCCCCGAACCTCCGTCCCCGAACGGCACCAGGTAGGCATGCCTCTCACGCTCGCGTCGCTGGCGCACCACACGTCGCTCAGGCTCACCGTGCTCGCCGCGGGCGGGCAGCTCGCCGCCGAGGTGCGCTGGGTGCACACCAGTGAGCTGGAGGACCCGGCGCCCTATCTGGAGGGCGGGGAACTGCTGCTGACCACCGGGCTGAAGCTGGACACCGCCGACGCCGGCGCGGTCGCCGGATACGTGCGGCGGCTGGCGGCGGCGGGCGTGGTCGGGCTCGGGTTCGGCGTCGGCGTCGGGCACGACGAGGTGCCGCCGGCCCTGGTCGAGGCCGCCGAGGAGGCCGGCCTGCCGCTGCTCGAAGTGCCGCGGGCCACGCCCTTCATCGCGATCAGCAAGGCGGTGTCGGCGGCCGTGGCCGCCGACCGGTACCAGGCGGTGACCGCCGGGTTCGAGGCGCAGCGGGAGCTGACCCGGGCCGCGCTGTCCCCCGACGGGCCCGCGGCGCTGCTGTCCCGGCTGGCGGCCCACCTGAAGGGCTGGGCGGCGCTGTACGACGCGTCCGGCGCGGTGCTGGCCGCCGCGCCGGAGTGGGCGGGCCGCCGGGCGGCGCGGCTGGGCGGCGAGATCGACCGGCTGCGGGCCGTGCCGGCCCCGGCGAGCGTCGCGGTGGCCGGCCCGGCCGGCAGCGAGGACCGGGTCGAGCTCCAGTCGCTGGGCACCGCCCGCCGCCCGCGCGGCTTCCTCGCGGTCGGCACCGAGGAGCGCCTGGGCACCTCCGCGCGGTACGTCGTGCACGCCGCGGTCGCGCTGCTGACGCTCTCCCTCGAACAGTCCCGCGCCCTGGTCGCCGCGCAGGGCCGGCTCTCCGCGGCGCTGCTGCGGATGCTGCTGGCCGGCGAGGCCGACCACGCCCGCGCCACCGCCGGCCCGATGTACGGCACGCTGCTGCACGCGCCGGTGCGGATGATGATCGCCGAGGCGAACGGCGCCGCGCCGCCGCAGCCCGGTGCGGAGGCGCCGCAGGGCGTCGAGGCGCCGGAACTGCCCGAGGCGCTGGTGCTGCTGGCCGAGCGGGCGGAGGCCGCGGCGGTCCGCGCCGCCGAACCGGTGCTGGTCGTCACCGAGGGCGAGCGGCTGGTCCTGGTCGCGGCCGAGGGCGCCGCGGCGCTCACGGTGGCCGCGGACCTGGCCGGGGCCGAGGAGGGCCTCGCGGCCGGGCTGTCGGCCCCGCTGGACCCCGCCGACGCGCCCACCGCGCGCGGCCAGGCCGAGCGGGCCCTCGCGGTGGCCCGGCGGCGCGGGGTGAACCTGGTGGAGCACGGCGAGGTCGGGGTCGGCTCGGTCGTCCCGCTGCTCGCCGACGACGCGGTGCGGGCCTTCGCCGAGGGGCTGCTGCGGCCGCTGCGCGAGCACGACGCCACCTCGCGCGGGGACCTGGTGGCCTCGCTCGCCGCGTGGCTGGCCCACCACGGGCAGTGGGACTCCGCGGCTGCCGACCTGGGGGTGCACCGGCACACCCTGCGCTACCGCATGCGGCGGGTGGAGGAGATCCTCGGCCGCTCCCTGGACGACCCGGACGTCCGCATGGAGCTGTGGCTGGCCCTCAAGACGGAGCAGTGAACCGGGCGCCCTGGCCAATTCGGCGCGGCGCCGCCCGGCGGCGCTCCACCGCGGACAACAGGGCGCCGCGGCGGCGCGAACTACCGTGCGGCGTATGACGACCACAGACACAGCGCCGCACGGGTTCTGGATCGCCGGCCGCCCGGCGCGCGGCACGGAGACGTTCGACGTGACCAGCTCGTGGGACGGCGGCCTGGTCGGCCGGGTGTCCGTACCCGACGAGGCACAGGTCGAGCAGGCCGTCGCGGCGGCAGCCGCGGCCACCGCCGGCTTCGCGGCGACGCCGGCCCACGTCCGGGCCGCGGCACTGGACCACGTGGCGCAGCGGCTCGCGGAGCGGGCCGGGGAAGTGGCCGCGCTGATCACCGCGGAGAACGGCAAGCCGCTGAAGTGGTCGCGCGGCGAGGTCGGCCGGGCCGTGTCGGTGTTCCGGCTCGCCGCCCAGGAGGCGCGCCGCTTCAACGGCGGCGAGGCGCAGCGCCTGGACACCGACCCGGGCGGCGTCGGCCGCCTCGCGCTGACCCGCCGCTTCCCGCGCGGCCCGGTGCTGGGCATCGCGCCGTTCAACTTCCCGCTGAACCTGGTCGCGCACAAGGTCGCCCCCGCCCTCGCGGTCGGCGCGCCGATCATCCTCAAGCCGGCGCCGGCCACCCCGCTGTCGGCGCTGCTGCTGGGTGAGCTGCTCGCCGAGACCGAGGGCCTGCCGGCGGGCGCCTGGAGCGTGCTGCCGGTGCCGAACGACCGGATGCCCGCGCTCGTGCAGGACCCGCGGCTGCCGGTGATCTCCTTCACCGGGTCGGACACCGTCGGCTACCAGATCGCGGACTCCGTGCCGCGCAAGCACGTCACCCTGGAGCTGGGCGGCAACGCGGCGGCCGTGGTGCTCGCCGACTGGTCGAGCGAGCAGGACCTGGAGTGGGCGGCCACCCGGATCGCCACCTTCGCCAACTACCAGGCCGGCCAGTCCTGCATCTCGGTGCAGCGGGTCATCGCCGACACCGCCGTGTACGACGCGCTCGCCGAGAAGGTCGTCGCCAAGGTGCGCGCCCAGGTCACCGGCGACCCGACGGACCCGGCCACCGACGTCGGCCCGCTGGTCAGCGAGGCGGCCGCGGAGCGCGTCGAGCGCTGGGTGGACGACGCCGTCGCCAAGGGCGCGAAGCTGCTCACCGGCGGCGCCCGCGACGGCGCGACGTACGCGCCCACGGTGCTCGCGGACCTGCCAGCCGACGCGGTGCTGGCCTCCGCGGAGGCGTTCGGGCCGGTGCTGTCGCTGCACCGGGTGGACGGCACCGACGAGGCGTTCGCGGCGGTCAACGACTCCCGGTTCGGCCTCCAGACCGGCGTGTTCACCCACGACCTGCAGACCGCGTTCCGGGCCCACCGGGAACTGGAGGTCGGCGGGGTGATCATCGGCGACGCCCCCTCCTACCGGGCCGACCAGATGCCCTACGGCGGGGTCAAGGACTCCGGGCAGGGCCGCGAGGGCGTCAGGTACGCGATGGACGACTACACCTACGAGCGGGTGATGGTGCTGACCGGGCTGGACCTGTAGCGGCGGACGCGCACCTCCGGCCGGGCCGCCGGCACCCTGCCTGCGGCCCGGCCGTCCTTCGGTGGCCGCTTCGGGCGATGTCGGATAGGACGGACACGTACGCCGGCCGGTCGCCGGCCCGCCCGGAGGTGACGCAAACCGTGTCCGCACCCACCGCAACGCGCAACGTCTCGGAACGCGAGGCCCGGCAGGTGGCCGAGGCCGCCCGCGAACAGGAGTGGCACAAGCCCAGCTTCGCCAAGGAGCTGTTCCTCGGCCGCTTCCGGCTGGACCTGATCCACCCGCACCCGCTGCCGGCACCCGAGGCGGTGGCGAAGGGCGAGGCGTTCCTCGCCCGGCTCGGCGACTTCCTGCGCACGCAGGTGGACCCCGCCCGGATCGAGCGCGAGGCGCGGATCCCCGACGAGGTGGTGCGCGGCCTGAAGGAACTGGGCGCGCTCGGCATGCGGATCGACGAGTCCTACGGCGGCCTCGGCCTCACCCAGGTGTACTACGACAAGGCGCTGGCCATGATCGGCTCGGTCAGCCCCGCGGTCGGCGCGCTGCTGTCGGCCCACCAGTCGATCGGCGTGCCGCAGCCGCTGCGGATGTTCGGCACGCAGGAGCAGAAGGACGCGTTCCTGCCGCGCTGCGCCCGCACCGACATCAGCGCCTTCCTGCTCACCGAACCGGACGTCGGCTCCGACCCGGCGCGACTGGCCACCACCGCCGTGCCCGACGGCGACGACTACCTGCTCGACGGCGTCAAGCTGTGGACCACCAACGGCGTCGTCGCCGACCTGCTGGTGGTGATGGCGCGGGTGCCGCGCGGCGAGGGCCACCCCGGCGGCATCAGCGCGTTCGTGGTCGAGGCGGACCGCGAGGGCATCACCGTGGAGCACCGCAACGCCTTCATGGGGCTGCGCGGCATCGAGAACGGCGTCACCCGCCTGCACCGGGTGCGGGTACCCGCGGCCAACCGGATCGGCCCCGAGGGCGCCGGCCTGAAGATCGCGCTGACCACCCTCAACACCGGCCGGCTCTCGCTGCCCGCGGCCTGCGTCGGCACCGCCAAGTGGTGCCTGCGGACGGCCCGGCAGTGGTCGGCGGCCCGCGAGCAGTGGGGCAAGCCGATCGCCGAGCACGAAGCGGTCGGCGCGAAGATCGCCTACATGGCGGCGACCACCTTCGCGCTGGAGGCGGTGGTCGACCTGTCCTCGCAGATGGCCGACGAGGACCGCAACGACATCCGCATCGAGGCCGCGCTCGCCAAGCTCTTCGGCTCCGAGGCGGCCTGGCGGATCGCCGACGAGCTGGTGCAGATCCGCGGCGGCCGCGGCTACGAGACCGCCGACTCGCTGGCCGCGCGCGGCGAGAAGGCGGTCCCGGCCGAGCAGATGCTGCGCGACCTGCGGATCAACCGGATTTTCGAGGGCTCCACCGAGATCATGCACCTGCTGATCGCCCGGGAGGCCGTCGACGCCCACCTGTCGGTGGCCGGCGGCCTCATCGACCCCGACAGCACGCTCGCCGACAAGGCCAGGGCCGGCGCCAAGGCGGGCGGCTTCTACGCCCGCTGGCTGCCGAAGCTCGTCGCCGGACCCGGTCAACTTCCCTCCTCGTACGGGGAGTTCGGGGAGCTGGCCGGGCATCTGCGGTTCGTCGAGCGGGCCTCGCGCCGGCTGGCGCGCAGCACCTTCTACGCCATGTCCCGCTGGCAGGGCCGGATGGAGCTGAAGCAGAACTTCCTGGCCAGGATCGTGGACATCGGCGCCGAGCTGTTCGCGATGAGCGCGGCGTGCGTGCGCGCCGAGCACCTGGCCGCCACGGCGGAGCACGGCCCGGCCGCCCGGGGCCTGGCCGACGCGTTCTGCCGCCAGTCCCGGCTGCGGGTGGAGGAGCTGTTCACCCGGCTGTGGAGCAACACCGACGACACCGACCGGAAGCTGGCCCGGGCGGTGCGCGAGGGCAAGGCCGGCTGGCTGGAGGAGGGCATCGTGGACCGTGCGGACGACGGCGCCTGGATCGCCGACGCGAGCCCGGGCCCGGCCGCCACCGAGAACGTACGGCGCCCCGTGCGCTGAACGCCGCCGCCCGCGCCGCACCGCGCGGCCGGGCAGGGCCGTACGACCGCCCCGGGGCCGCCCCGCCTCGTACGGCCCGCCCGCGCCCCGCCCGCTCCCGTGCGCCGGTCCGCGCCCCAGCCGGGCCGCGCACGCGTCGGCGCCGCGCACAGCCGCCGGGCGTACCCTGGCCAGCGCCCCGTGCGGACCGCCGCACCGGACCGCGCACCGGGGCCCGTACCGGCCACCCGCCGTACACCGCCCGCCACCCGCAGCGACCCCACCCGACCCGGGCCCGTGCGTGGGCAGGGGCCCGGGCAGGACACAATGACCCCCATGACGGACGCTCTCGCTGACCCGCACCACCGCCCGTACGAGCCCGCCGGACCCGGCGACGGGCCGCGGGACATCGTGATCCTCGGCTCGACCGGCTCGATCGGCACCCAGGCCATCGACGTGGCCCTGCGCAACCCCGACCGGTTCCGGGTGGTCGCGCTGTCCGCCGCGGGCGGCCGGGTCGCCCTGCTGGCCGAGCAGGCCCACCGGCTGGACGTGCACACCGTCGCCGTCGCCGACGCGTCGGCGGTGCCCGCGCTGCGCGAGGCGCTGGCCGGGCGGTACGGCAGCCGGCCGCTGCCGGAGATCCTCGCCGGACCGCAGGCCGCCACCGAGGCCGCGGGCCTGCCCTGCCACTCCGTGCTGAACGGCATCACCGGCTCCATCGGCCTGCGGCCCACGCTCGCCGCGCTGGCCGCCGGCCGGGTGCTGATCCTCGCCAACAAGGAGTCGCTGATCGTCGGCGGCCCGCTGGTGAAGGCGCTGGCCAAGCCCGGCCAGGTGGTCCCGGTCGACTCCGAGCACTCCGCGCTGTTCCAGGCGCTGCTCGGCGGCAGCCGCGCCGAGGTCCGCAAGCTGGTCGTCACCGCCTCCGGCGGGCCCTTCCGCGGCCGCACCCGCGCGCAGCTGGCCGGCGTCACCGTCGAGCAGGCGATGGCGCACCCGACGTGGGACATGGGCCCGGTGGTGACGATCAACTCCGCGACCCTGGTCAACAAGGGCCTGGAGGTCATCGAGGCGCACCTGCTCTTCGACGTGCCCTTCGACCGGATCGAGGTCGTCGTCCACCCGCAGTCCTACATTCACTCGATGGTGGAGTTCACCGACGGCTCCACGCTGGCGCAGGCCAGCCCGCCGGACATGCGGATGCCGATCGCGCTGGGCCTGGGCTGGCCGCACCGGGTGCCGGACGCCGCGCCGGGCGTCGACTGGACGAAGGCCGCCACCTGGGAGTTCTTCCCGCTCGACGACGACGCGTTCCCTTCCGTCGCGCTGGCCCGGCATGTCGGTAGCCTCGGGGGCACCGCACCCGCGGTGTTCAACGCGGCCAACGAGGAATGCGTCGAAGCCTTCCGCGCCGGCCGGCTGCCCTTCACCGGGATCGTGGACACCGTCGCCCGGGTCGTCGAGGAGCACGGCACCCCGGCGCCGGGAACTCGGCTGCGGGTCGAGGACGTCCTCGAAGCGGAGACCTGGGCACGGGCCCGGGCCGGCGAACTGGCGCAAGCATCGGAGGCAGCAGGCGTATGACGGCTCTCATGACGGTCCTCGGCATAGTCGTCTTCGCCGTCGGTCTGATGATCTCCATCGCGTGGCACGAGCTGGGCCACCTGATGTGGGCGAAGATCTTCAAGATCCGCGTGCCGCAGTACATGGTCGGCTTCGGGCCCACCCTGTGGTCGCGGAAGAAGGGCGACACCGAGTACGGCTTCAAGGCGATCCCGCTGGGCGGCTACATCCGGATGATCGGCATGTTCCCGCCCGGGGAGGACGGCCGGATCTCCGCCCGCTCCACCTCGCCGTGGCGCAGCATGATCGAGGACGCCAGGAGCGCCGCGTACGAGGAGCTGCAACCGGGCGACGAGACGCGGATGTTCTACACGCGCAAGCCGTGGAAGCGCGTCATCGTCATGTTCGCCGGACCGTTCATGAACCTGGTGCTCGCCGTCGCGCTGTTCCTGACCGTCTTCATGGGCTTCGGCATCAGCATGTCGACGACCGTGGTCGGCCAGGTCAGCGACTGCGTGATCTCGCAGGCCGACACCTCGCACCGCGACGCGGACAACCCGTGCCGCGCGAGCGACCCGGTCGCGCCCGCCAAGACCGCCGGGCTCAAGGCCGGTGACAAGTTCCTGGAGTTCAACGGCAAGCCGGTGAAGAACTGGTCGGAGCTGTCGGAGGACATCCGCAAGGGCGCCGGCCCGGCCACGATCGTGGTGCTGCGGCACGGCCAGCGGGTCACCCTGCACCCGACCATCACCACCAACACGGTGGCCAGGACCGACAGCGACGGGAACCCGACCGACGGCGACCCGGTGAAGGCCGGCTTCCTCGGCTTCAGCCCGGCCAGCCACATCCAGCCGCTCGGCTTCGCCGACTCCGTGCAGCACATGGGCGACATGGCCAAGCAGGGCGTGGACTCGCTGGTCTCGCTGCCCGAGCGCATCCCCGACCTGTGGAACGCCGCCTTCCACCACGCGCCGCGCAAGGCCGACTCGCCGATGGGCGTGGTCGGTGCGGCCCGGGTCGGCGGCGAGGTCTTCGCGATGAAGGCCCCCGCGGTCGACCGGGTGGTGACGATGGTGATGCTGGTGGCCGGCTTCAACCTGTCGCTGTTCCTGTTCAACATGGTGCCGCTGCTGCCGCTGGACGGCGGACACATCGCCGGCGCGCTGTGGGAGGCGATCCGGCGGCACGCCGCGCGCGTCTTCCGCCGCCCCGACCCGGGGCCGTTCGACGTGGCCAAGCTCATGCCGGTCGCCTACGTCGTGGCGGGCATCTTCGTCTGCTTCACGCTGCTGGTTCTCATCGCGGATGTGGTCAACCCGGTCAAACTGAGCTCGTGAGGCCCCGAGCCGAGTGAGAGCCGCGGGCGCGGTGTCGTAATCTCGACCCTGGAGCCCGATCACACCGGGACCTCGATCCACACCTTGGGGATGCCACGCAAATGACCGCGATTTCGCTCGGTATGCCGGATGTTCCGACCAAACTCGCCGACCGCCGCAAAAGCCGTCAGATCCAGGTCGGAAGTGTCGCGGTGGGCGGCGACGCGCCGGTCTCCGTGCAGTCGATGACCACCACCCGCACGTCCGACATCGGCGCCACCCTCCAGCAGATCGCCGAGCTGACCGCGTCCGGCTGCCAGATCGTCCGCGTCGCCTGCCCCACGCAGGACGACGCGGACGCGCTGGCCACCATCGCGAAGAAGTCGCAGATCCCGGTCATCGCCGACATCCACTTCCAGCCGAAGTACGTCTTCGCGGCCATCGACGCGGGCTGCGCGGCGGTCCGGGTCAACCCCGGCAACATCAAGCAGTTCGACGACAAGGTCAAGGAGATCGCCAAGGCCGCCGCCGCGGCCCGGGTGCCGATCCGGATCGGCGTCAACGCCGGCTCGCTGGACCGCCGGCTGCTGGAGAAGTACGGCAAGGCCACCCCCGAGGCCCTGGTCGAGTCCGCGCTGTGGGAGGCGTCGCTCTTCGAGGAGCACGACTTCCGCGACATCAAGATCTCGGTGAAGCACAACGACCCGGTCGTCATGGTCAACGCCTACCGGCTGCTGGCGCAGAAGTGCGACTACCCGCTGCACCTCGGCGTCACCGAGGCCGGCCCGGCGTTCCAGGGCACCATCAAGTCCGCGGTCGCCTTCGGCGCCCTGCTGTCGGAGGGCATCGGCGACACCATCCGCGTCTCGCTGTCGGCGCCCCCGGCCGAGGAGGTCAAGGTCGGCATCCAGATCCTGGAGTCGCTGAACCTGCGTCAGCGCCGCCTGGAGATCGTCTCCTGCCCGTCCTGCGGCCGCGCCCAGGTCGACGTCTACAAGCTCGCCGACCAGGTCTCCGCGGGCCTCGACGGCATGGAGGTCCCGCTGCGGGTCGCCGTGATGGGCTGCGTCGTCAACGGCCCCGGCGAGGCCCGCGAGGCCGACCTCGGCGTCGCCTCCGGCAACGGCAAGGGGCAGATCTTCGTCAAGGGCGAGGTCATCAAGACCGTGCCCGAGTCGCAGATCGTCGAGACCCTGATCGAGGAGGCCATGAAGCTGGCCGAGCAGATGGAGGCGGCCGGTGTCGCTTCCGGCGAGCCGCAGGTGAGCATCTCCTGACCGCATGCCTCAGGCCGGGTGCCGCGTCCGCGGCGCCGCACGCGACACCTGGCCCGCCCGACCGCAGCCGAGTACGGTGCCCGGCGATCCCCGCTCCGGCCGGGGAGCGCGGCCCGTACGGTCAGGGGTGCCCGTGCTGACCCAGCCGACCACGCGCGTCCTGGAACCCGGGGACCTCGACGCCGCCCTCGCCGTCCTGGACCGCGACCCGGTCGCCAACGCCTTCGTCACCTCCCGCGTCGGCATCGCCGGGCTCGACCCGTGGCGGCTGGGCGGCGAGATGTGGGGCTGGTACTCCGGCGGCCGCCTCACCTCCCTGTGCTACGCCGGCGCCAACCTGGTGCCGATCTGCGCCACGCCCGAGGCGGTCGGCGCCTTCGCCGAGCGCGCTCGCCGGGCCGGCCGCCGCTGCGCGTCGATCGTCGGCCCGGCCGAGGCCACCGCCGACCTGTGGGCGCGGCTGGAGCCGCACTGGGGGCCGGCCCGCGAGGTCCGCGCCCGGCAGCCCCTGATGACCACCCGGGCGCTGCCCAAGGACGTGGCGCCCGACCCGCTGGTGCGCCGGGTCCGGCGCGACGAGATGGACGTGCTCATGCCCGCGTGCGTGGCGATGTTCACCGAGGAGGTCGGGATCTCGCCGCTGGCCGGCGACGGCGGGCTGCTCTACCAGGCGCGGGTCGCCGAACTCGTCTCCACCGGGCGGGCGTTCGCCCGGATCGAGGACGGCCGGGTGGTCTTCAAGGCCGAACTCGGCGCGGTCACCCGGCACACCTGCCAGATCCAGGGGGTCTGGGTCGCCCCGGAGTACCGCGGCCGCGGGCTGTCCGAGACCGGCATGGCCGCCGTCCTGCACTACGCGCTGCGCGACGTCGCCCCCGTCGCCAGCCTCTACGTCAACGACTTCAACGCCCCCGCCCGCGCCGCCTACCGCCGCGTCGGCTTCACCGAAGTCGGCGCCCTGATGTCGGTGCTCTTCTGAGCCTCGCCCGGCATACCGGGAGGGTCGCGGCGGGCGGGAGGCGATAAGGTCGCGCGTCATGGAGAACGTGGTGGTCCGCCCGTGTGAACTGGCCGAACACGTGGACGAGGCGCTGGGCGTGCAGGCGGTGGCGTTCGGGCTCGGCCCGGAGGAGGTCGCGATCCGCCGCCAGATCGTGCTGCGCCACCTGACCTGTACGGGGGCGCGGGCCTGGGCCGCGCACCACACCCGCGACGGCCGGATGGTCGGCTTCGTCTACGGCATGCCCAACGACCGCTCGCACTGGTGGTCCAGCGTCGTCCAGCCCTACCTGCGGATGCGCGGCAACGACAGCTGGCTCGACGACTCCTTCGTCATCACCGAACTGCATGTGCTGCCCGACTTCCAGGCCCGCGGCATCGGCCGCCGCCTGATCACCGAGATCACCGACACCGCCACCGAGCCGCGCAGCATCCTCTCCGCGATCGACGTCGAGAGCCCCGCCCGCCACCTCTACCGCACCCTCGGCTACCGCGACCTCGCCCGCCCCGTCCACTTCCCCAGCGCCCCCCGCCCCTACGCCGTCATGGGCGCCCCCCTCCCACTGCCGCGCCCGGAATAAACCGCTACGCCCTCCGTGCCCCGCCTCGATATCCTCCCCGGACCTTCGAGGAGACACGGAGCCCCACCATGGTCCTGCGGATGTCCAGGCTGCTGCTCAAGACACTGCGCGACGACCCGGCCGACGCCGAGACCACCAGCCACCGGCTGCTGGTCCGGGCCGGGTACGTACGCCGCTCGTCGGCAGGGGTGTGGAGCTGGCTGCCGCTGGGCAAGCGCGTGCTGGACAACGTGGCGCGGATCGTCCGCGAGGAGATGGACGCGATCGGCGGCCAGGAGGTGCTGCTGCCGGCGCTGCTGCCCCGGCAGACGTACGACACCACCGGCCGCGCCGCCGAGTACGGCGACCTGCTCTTCTCGCTCACCGACCGCAAGGGCGCCGCGTACGTCCTCGGGCCCACCCACGAGGAGCCCTTCACGCTGCTGGTGAAGGACCAGGTCGCCTCCTACCGGGACCTGCCGGTGATCCTCTACCAGATCCAGACCAAGTACCGCGACGAGGCCCGCCCCCGCTCCGGGGTGCTGCGGGGCCGGGAGTTCCAGATGAAGGACGCCTACTCCTTCGACCTCGCGCCCGAAGGGCTCGCCGAGGCGTACCGGCTGCACCGGGAGGCGTACGTCCGGATCTTCCGGCGGCTCGGCCTCACCGTCCGGATCGTGTCCGCGGTGTCGGGGGCGATGGGCGGCTCCACGTCCGAGGAGTTCCTCGCGCCCGCGCAGGCCGGGGAGGACACCTTCGCCGACTGCCCCGCATGCGGGTTCGCCGCCAACGTCGAAGCGGTCGCCCGCCCCGCGGACCCGCCGTCGGCCGACGGGCCCTGCCCCCGCTGCGGCGCCGCACTGCGGCTGGACCGTGCCATCGAGGTTGGCCACATCTTCCAACTCGGCCGCAAGTACAGCGACGCCTTCGGGCTCGACGTCCCCGGCCCCGACGGGCGGCCGGTCCGCGTCACCATGGGCTGCTACGGCATCGGCGTCTCCCGCGCGGTCACTGCGCTGGCCAAGCAGACCGCCGACACCCACAGGCTGTGCTGGCCCGCCGAGGTGGCGCCGGCGGATGTGCACATCGTGGCCGCGGGGAAGGGGGCGGCCGCCGAACTCGCCGAGCGCGCCGCGCGATCGGTTGAGGCGGCGGGGCTGCGGGTGGTGCTCGACGACCGGGAGGCGGTCGCGCCCGGGGTGAAGTTCACCGATGCCGAACTCATCGGGGTGCCCCGTGTCCTCGTGGCCGGGCGCCGCGCGGGCGAGGGCGTGCTCGAAGTGCGGGACCGCCGCACCGGCGCCCGCACCGAACTGCCGCTGGCCCAGGCGGTCGCCCGGCTCAGGGACGCCTGACGCAGCAGGACGCCTGACGTGTTCGGTCGGCGTCAGGCGGCCGGGTCGAGCCAGGTGGCGAACTCCAGCAGGAGTTCGCCGTCGTGGGTGTCGCCCACGGACAGGCTCCACACGCCGGCCTCGACGGCGCGGAAGCGGGACCAGCCGCGCAGGCGCTCGGGGTCGACGTCGACGGCGGCCGCGAGCTTGGCGAGGCGGCGGCGGGCGGCCGCGCGGGAGCCGGGCTGGGCGACAAGGGTGTCGAGCCGGTCGCGGACGAGCCAGGCGAGGTCGTAGGCGCGCTCGCCGACCAGCGGCTTGGGGTCGATCGCCAGCCAGGGCATGCGGTCCCCGGCGAGAACGTTGCCATGGTGGTAGTCGCCGTGCAGCAGGACGGCCTCGGGCGCGGTGGCGATGAGCCGGCCGTGGTCGGCGAGGGCCTCGTCGACCAGCGCCCGCACGTCCTGCGCGTACGGCTCCTCGCGGCGCGCCCGCAGCAGGGGCACCAGCGCGCCGGTGTACTCCTCGACGGTGGTGAAGGGGTGGCCGCCGGCGGGCGGCACCCACAGCCGCTGGAGCACCCCGGCCGCTTCGAGCATCGCCTTCGGCTCGGCCAGCGAGCGCAGCGACACGTCGGCGTGCAGCCGTTCCAGCAGCATCACGCCCTGCTCCGGGTCGGCCCGCAGCAGCCGCACCGCGCTGCGCCCGCCCCAGTGCGCGAGCGCGGCGTGCTCCTGGGCGGTCTCCTGGGTGACCATGCCCGCCTTCAGGACGGCCGGCGTGCCGTCGTCGGTGCGGACCAGCACGATCATGCTGATCTGGCCGCCCGCGGCGAAGACCCGCTCCGCGGTGAGCCCCCACCGGTCGAGGTAGCCGGCGACCGTCGCGGGCAGCGCGGCCAGCCACCGCCGGCCGGGCTCGCCCGCCCAGGCGGAGACGGTGCGCACGAGCCGCTCGGGAGGTGCGAGGACCACGCCCGCGGCCCGCGCGTTCCCGGACGCGTCCCCGGACGTGTTCCCGGCCCCGCCGGCCTGCGCCGCTGCGCTCATCGTGTTGCGTTCCCTCCGTCGTGTGCGCGTGCGGCCCGCCGGTCAGTGCTGCTCGGCCACCCCGGGGAAGGCTACGCCGACGCCGGTCCAGCGCACCCCGCGCACCGCCGCCTCACGCAGCGCGGCCGCCGCGTCCTGTCGTATCCCGCCGATCGCGACCGCCACCAGGTCGCCGTACGCGCCCGCGACCCGGTCCTCCAGGTAGCCGGCCAGCCGCAGCGCCGCGGCGGGGCCGGTCACCGCGAACGGCAGTTCGTAGCCGGCCGCCGCGGCCACCGGCGCCGCGCCGAGGTCCGTCACGGTGCGGGCCAGGGCGTCGCGGCGGGCCCGGTGCGCGTCGTACGCCTGCTGCGCCTCGGCCCTGCGATCGGCGGCCACCTTCCCGCCGACCACGCTGTAGCCGTAGACGGCGGCGTGCTCGGCGGCGAGGGCGGCCTGCGCGGCGTCGACGATCGTGGTCGCGGTCACCGGGCGCTCACTTTCCGGCCGGGCGGCCGAGCAGGGCGACGTGGGCGGCGTTCGCCGCGGCCGCCGAGGCCAGCAGCCGGGCGAGGGCACCCGGCGCGCTCAGCAGGGTGCCGGCCCTGCGGTCGGCGAGCTCCCGCTCGGCGGTGGCGAGCGCCGCCAGCGACGAGGCGGCGGACCCGGTGCCGTCCGAGGCGGTCGCGGAAGGGGGCACCGAAGCGGGCGGTGCGGCCTGCGAGGAAGGGGCCGACGGGGATGTGCGCGCGGTCGCCGACCGGCCGTCGAAGACCCGCACGTGCGCGGCGGTGTCCGCGCGCAGCGGTGCCAGCCGCGCCGCCAGCTGCGGATGCGCCGCGATCACCGCGTCGTAGCGCGCCAGCAGCGCTGTGCTGTCCCGGACCTCCCGCGCCTGGAGCGCGGCCTGCGCGGTGTCCGCCCGCGAGGCGGTGGCCGCGCCGCTGCGGCCGCCGGAGCAGCCCGCCAGCACCCCGGCGGTCGCCATGGCCACGGCGCCACGCCGGGTCAGCTTCGGGATCATGACAGGGAGTGTAGGCGCAGCCACTGTCATCCCGGTGCCCGCCCCGCGCCGCGTCCGGGCCCTGCGGACTCGGGTAAAGTTCCGCTCAACACGCGACCTTCCATGACAACAGCAGACGCGGCCGAGGAGTCACCCGGATGAGCACCACCCAGAGCGAGAGGCTGCGCGCGCTGCTTGAGCCGCTGGTCGGCGAGGCGGGACTGGAGCTGGAGGACGTCAAGGTGACGGTGGCCGGCCGGCGCCGCCAGCTGATGGTCGTCGTGGACGCGGAGGACGGCGTGCAGCTCGACGCCGTGGCCGAGCTGAGCCGCGCGATGTCGCAGGCCCTCGACGCGTCCGACGCCATGGGAGAGGCCGAGTACGTCCTCGAGGTCACCTCGCCCGGCACCGACCGGCCGCTGACCGAGCCGCGGCACTTCCGCCGCAACACCGGCCGCCTGGTCAAGCTCCAGCTCAAGGAGCGCGGCGAGCTGATCGCACGGATCATGGCGGTGGACGACGCGGGCCTGGACCTGGAGGTCCCCGGCGTCAAGGGCCGCAAGCCCAAGCCGGCCCGGGCGGACTTCGCCGAGATCGCCAGGGCCCGGGTGGAGATCGAGTTCAACCGCAAGAGCGGTGCCGAGGACGGCGCCGACGACGAGGCGGACGACGGCGACGAGACCGTCGGCGACGAGACCGTCGGCGACAACACTGACGACGAGAACACTGAGGAGGCGTAGCCGTGGACATCGACATGAAGGCCCTGCGGGGCTTGGTGACCGAACGGCAGATCTCGTTCGACCTGCTGGTCGAGGCGATCGAGTCGGCACTCCTCATCGCGTACCACCGCGAGCCCGGCAGCCACCGGCGCGCACGGGTCGAACTGGACCGCCACAGCGGGCAGATCACCGTGTGGGCGACCGAGGACCAGGAGGAGGCGGGGGAGGGCGCCGAGCCGCGCGAGTTCGACGACACGCCCACCGGTTTCGGCCGGATCGCCGCGTCCACCGCCAAGCAGGTGATCCTCCAGCGGCTGCGCGACGCCGAGGACGACGTCACCTTCGGGGAGTACGCCGGCCGGGAGGGCGACATCGTCACCGGCGTCGTCCAGCAGGGCAAGGACCCCAAGAACGTCCTGGTCGACATCGGCAAGCTGGAGGCCATCCTGCCGGTGCAGGAGCAGGTCCCCGGCGAGGACTACGGTCACGGCACCCGGCTGCGCGCCTATGTGGTGCGGGTCGCCAAGGGCACCCGCGGCCCGTCCGTCACCCTCTCGCGCACCCACCCGAACCTGGTGAAGAAGCTCTTCGCCCTGGAGGTGCCCGAGATCGCCGACAACTCGGTGCTGATCGAGGCGATCGCCCGCGAGGCCGGGCACCGTACGAAGATCGCGGTGCGCTCCGCCCGGTCCGGGCTGAACGCCAAGGGCGCCTGCATCGGCCCGATGGGCGCGCGGGTGCGGGCGGTGATGGCCGAACTGCACGGCGAGAAGATCGACATCGTGGACTGGTCCGACGACCCCGCGGAGATGGTCGCCAACGCGCTGTCCCCGGCCCGGGTCTCCCACGTCGAGGTGGTGGACGCCGCCGCCCGCTCCGCCCGGGTGACCGTGCCGGACTACCAGCTGTCGCTGGCGATCGGCAAGGAAGGCCAGAACGCGCGGCTGGCCGCGCGGCTGACCGGCTGGCGGATCGACATCCGGCCGGACACCGAGCAGCAGGACTGACGCCTTCGCCGAGCGGCGAAACTGTGGGTTCCGGACGAACAACCGTACGTTCGCCCACTCGAAGGAGTGAGGTTGGCGCGGGGAGGTAGACTTAGAGGTGTCTGGTCGGACGCTGACGCCAGCATGCCCGGAGCGAACCTGCATCGGCTGCCGTCAACGGGCGGCCAAGAGCGATCTGCTGCGTGTGGCGGCGAGCGGGGGCGCGTGCGTTCCCGATCTTCGCGGTACGCTGCCCGGTCGGGGTGCGTATCTGCATCCCGCCCTTGCCTGTCTCGACCTGGCGGTCCGCCGTCGGGCGTTCGCCCGGGCCTTCAGAGGGCCGGTCGCGCCGGACACCGCGGAGTTGCGCCGGTACGTCGAGCAGGCAGCCCCGTAACACCGGCAACACCCCGTAAGAACAGGAACGGCACGGGCACACCGTGCGGTCAGGTACCTCGCGAGATGGAAGTAGGTCGAGATTGCGATGAGCACTCGATGAGTACGCGATGAGTACGCCCATGAAGTAGCGACGGTCCGGCGGACGATCACCCCGGACCTAAAAGGAGCGAAGTGGCTAAGGTCCGGGTATACGAACTCGCCAAGGAGATGGGAGTCGAGAGCAAGGTCGTCATGGCCAAGCTCCAGGAACTCGGCGAATTCGTCCGTTCGGCGTCCTCGACGATCGAGGCGCCGGTTGTCCGCAAACTGACTGACGCTTTCCAGGGACCCGGCGGCGGCGCCGGCAAGTCCGCTGCGAAGCCGTCCGCGCCGCGCAAGGCGGCGCCCTCCCCGGCGGCAGGCCGTCCGGGGCCCAAGCCGGCAGGCCCCACCCCGGGCGCGTCGGCTCGTCCTGCTGCCCCGGCGCCCAAGCCGGCCGGCGGCCCGGCGGCTCCGGCCGCCCCGAGCGGCGGCGCCGCGCCGTCCGGCCCGCGCCCCGGCCCCCGGCCCACCCCCGGGCCCAAGCCCGCGCCGGCCGCACCCGTGCCCGCCGCGGAGTTCCAGGCACCCCCGTCGGCGCCCCCGGCCGCAGGCCAGCGCCCCGGCGCGCCGGCCCCCGGCCCGCGCCCGTCCCGTCCGGCCCCGGCCGGCGGTCAGCGCGACGGCGGCCAGCGCGACGGTGGCCAGCGTGACGGCGGCCGCCCCGGCGGCAACCGCCCCGCGCCCGGCCAGGGCGCCCGTCCGGCCGCGCCGCGTCCGGCCGGCCCGCGTCCCGGCAACAACCCGTTCACGTCCGGCTCCACCGGCATGCCGCGCCCCGGTGGCGCGGCGCGTCCCGGCGGCGGCCAGGGCGGTGCCCCGCGTCCCGCGGGTCCCGGCGGCGGCGCTCCGCGCCCCGGTGGCGCCCCGCGTCCCGGCGGCGGCCAGGGCGGCCCCGGCGGCGCCCGTCCGACCCCGGGCGGCATGCCCCGCCCGCAGTCCTCGGGCCCGCGCCCGAACCCGGGCATGATGCCGCAGCGCCCCGCGCCCTCCACCGGTGGGCGTCCCGGCGGTCCCGGCGGCCGTCCGGGCGGTCCCGGTGGCCGTCCCGGTGGCGGCGGCGGTCGTCCCGGTGGTGGCGGCGGCTTCGCCGGCCGTCCGGCCGGTCCCGGTGGCGGCGGTCGTCCCGGTGGTGGCGGTGGCGGCTTCGGCGGCCCCCGTCCTGGTGGCGGCGCCCCGGGTGGCGGCTTCGGTCCGCGTCCCGGCGGCTTCGGCGGGCGTCCGGGCGGCCCGGGCGGCCGTGGCGGAACGCAGGGTGCCTTCGGTCGCGGCCCCGGTGGCCGTCCGGCGCGCGGTCGCAAGAGCAAGCGCCAGCGGCGCCAGGAGTACGAGGCCATGCAGGCCCCGTCCGTGGGCGGCGTGCTGCTGCCCCGCGGCAACGGCCAGACCGTGCGCCTGTCGCGCGGTGCCTCGCTCACCGACTTCGCCGAGAAGATCAACGCCAACCCGGCGTCGCTCGTCCAGGTGATGCTGAACCTCGGCGAGATGGTGACCGCCACCCAGTCGGTGTCCGACTCCACCCTGGAGCTGCTCGCCGGCGAGATGAACTACGTGCTGGAGATCGTCAGCCCGGAGGAGGAGGACCGCGAGCTGCTCGAGTCCTTCTCCATCGAGTTCGGCGAGGACGAGGGCGGCGAAGAGGCCCTGGTCTCCCGCCCGCCGGTGGTGACCGTCATGGGTCACGTCGACCACGGCAAGACCCGCCTGCTCGACGCGATCCGCAAGACCAACGTGGTCGCGGGCGAGGCCGGCGGCATCACCCAGCACATCGGTGCCTACCAGGTCGCCACCGAGGTCAACGGCGAAGAGCGCGCCATCACCTTCATCGACACCCCCGGTCACGAGGCGTTCACCGCCATGCGTGCCCGCGGTGCGAAGTCCACCGACATCGCGATCCTCGTGGTCGCGGCGAACGACGGTGTGATGCCGCAGACGATCGAGGCGCTCAACCACGCCAAGGCCGCCGACGTGCCGATCGTGGTCGCGGTCAACAAGATCGACGTCGAGGGCGCCGACCCGACGAAGGTGCGCGGCCAGCTCACCGAGTTCGGCCTGGTCGCCGAGGAGTACGGCGGCGACACGATGTTCGTCGACATCTCCGCCAAGCAGGGCCTGCACATCGACAGCCTGCTGGAGGCCGTGGTCCTGACCGCGGACGCCTCGCTCGACCTGCGGGCCAACCCGGACCAGGACGCGCAGGGCATCGCGATCGAGGCGCACCTCGACCGCGGCCGCGGCGCCGTGGCGACCGTCCTGGTCCAGCGCGGCACCCTGCGGGTCGGCGACACCATGGTGGTCGGCGACGCGTACGGCCGGGTCCGGGCGCTGCTCGACGACAGCGGCGCCAGCGTGGAGGAGGCGACCCCGTCGACTCCGGTGCTGGTGCTCGGTCTGACCAACGTGCCCGGCGCGGGCGACAACTTCCTCGTCGTCGACGAGGACCGCACCGCCCGGCAGATCGCCGAGAAGCGTGCCGCCCGCGAGCGGAACGCGGCGTTCGCCCGCAAGGGCCGCAGGTTCTCGCTGGAGAACCTGGACGAGGCGCTCAAGGCCGGTGAGGTGCAGGAACTCAACCTCATCATCAAGGGCGACGCGTCCGGTTCGGTCGAGGCGCTGGAATCGGCACTGCTCCAGCTCGACGTCGGCGAGGAGGTCGACATCCGCGTGCTGCACCGCGGCGTGGGTGCGGTCACCGAGTCCGACATCAACCTGGCGACCGGCTCCGACGCCATCGTCATCGGCTTCAACGTGCGCGCCGCCGGGCGTGCCACCCAGATGGCCGAGCGCGAAGGCGTCGACGTCCGCTACTACTCGGTGATCTACCAGGCCATCGAGGAGATCGAGGCGGCGCTCAAGGGCATGCTGAAGCCCGAGTACGAGGAGGTGGAGCTCGGCACCGCCGAGATCCGCGAGATCTTCCGCTCCTCCAAGCTCGGCAACATCGCCGGTGTGCTGGTGCGCTCCGGCGAGGTCCGGCGCAACACCAAGGCCCGCCTGCTGCGCGACGGCAAGGTCATGGCGGAGAACCTCAACATCGAGGGCCTGCGCCGCTTCAAGGACGATGTCACCGAGATCCGTGAGGGTTACGAGGGCGGTATCAACCTCGGCAACTACAACGACATCAAGGTCGACGACGTCATCGCCACCTACGAGATGCGGGAGAAGCCGCGCGGCTGATCCCACGGCCCGCTGCCGACCGCGGCGGGCGGCACCACCGGTCCGGGGCCGGTCGACGGCAGAAAAAGCCGTCGATCGGCCCCGGCCGTCGCCTGTACCGTTCATGGTCATGTACGTAGGCACAGTGCGTTTCGACCTGCTGCTCGGTGACGTACGGTCGCTGAAGGAGAAGAGGTCCGTGGTCCGCCCGATCGTCGCCGAACTGCACCGCAGGTTCGCGGTGAGCGTGGCCGAGACCGGTGACCAGGACCTGTACCGCAGGGCGGAGATAGGGATCGCGACGGTCTCCGGCGACCTCGGACACGTCAGGGACGTCCTCGACCGGTGCGAGCGCTGGATGGCCGCCCGGCCGGAGGTGGATCTGCTCTCCGCCCGGCAGCGCATCCACGGCGACGACGAGTGACCGGACGACGGACCGAACGAACCGAGTGAAGAGAGAAGAACACGATGACCGACACCGCGCGGGCGCGAAAGCTCGCGGACCGCATCCGCGTCGTGGTCGCCGAGACCCTCCAGCGGCGGATCAAGGACCCGCGGCTGGGATACGTGACGATCACCGACACCCGGGTCACCGGTGACCTGCGGGAGGCGACGGTCTTCTACACGGTCTACGGGGACGACGAGGAGCGCGCCGCGTCCGCCGCCGCCCTGGAGAGCGCGAAGGGTGTGCTGCGCTCCGAGGTCGGCCGGCAGACCGGGGTGCGGTTCACCCCGACCCTGGCGTTCGTCGCCGACGCGCTGCCCGACAACGCCCGCACCATCGACGACCTGCTCGCCAAGGCCCGCGCGGCCGACGAGCAGGTGCGCAAGACCGCCACCGACGCGCAGTACGCCGGCGACGCCGACCCGTACCGCAAGGCGGCCGACGACGAGGACGCCGAGGACGCCGAAGAAACGGACGCCGCCGAGGACACAGACGCCGAGGAGACCGGCGAGCAGGCAGCGGCCGGCGCGGCCGACGACGAGGACGGTCGCGGCCAGGCATGAGTCCCAGGAAGGAAGGCCCCTCGGGCTTGGTCGTCGTCGACAAGCCCGGCGGGCTCACCTCGCACGGCGTGGTGGCCCGGATGCGCCGGCTGGCTGGCACCCGGCGGGTCGGCCACGCCGGCACCCTCGACCCCATGGCCACCGGGGTGCTGGTGATCGGGGTGGAGCGCGCCACCCGGCTGCTCGGGCACCTCGCGCTCACCGAGAAGGAGTACGCGGCCACCATCCGGCTCGGCCAGTCCACCGTCACCGACGACGCCGAGGGCGAGGTCACCGCGGAGACGTCCGCCGCCGCGGTCACCCGGGCCGCCGTGGACGCCGGGGTCGCCGCGCTCACCGGGCCGATCCTCCAGGTGCCCTCCAAGGTCAGCGCCATCAAGGTCAACGGGGTGCGGTCCTACACCCGGGTCCGCGAGGGGGAGGAGTTCGAGCTCGCCGCCCGGCCGGTGACGGTCAGCGCGTTCACGGTCGGCGAGGTGCGGGTGCCCGAGGGCGCGCCCGGCCTGCTGGACCTCGACGTCACCGTGACCTGCTCCTCCGGCACGTACATCCGCGCGCTCGCCCGCGACCTCGGCGCGGGGCTCGGGGTCGGCGGCCACCTCACGGCGCTGCGCCGCACCCGCGTCGGGCCGTACGACCTCACCGTCGCGCGCACCCTGGAGCAGTTGGAGGAGTCCTTCGAGGTGCTGCCGATCGAGCGGGCCGCGGCGGCTGCCTTCCCCCGCTGGGACGTCGACGCCGACCAGGCGCGGCTGCTCGGCAACGGGGTCCGGATCGGCACGCCCGCGCTCGGCGCCGGCACCCACGCGGTGTTCGGGCCCGACGGGCGCTTCCTGGCGCTGGTCGAGGAGCACCAGGGCCGCGCGAAGATCGTGGCGGGCTTCGGCCAGTAGCCGCCCGCCCGCTCCTACGGCCGGACCCCTGCCCGCCGTACGGCGAACGCCTCGCCGTACGGCGGGACTGCCTGTCCCCTTGGCGGTCCCGCCCCACGACCCCCTCCGCCCCCCGAGCTGTCCTTATCCATTCGGGCCGCCGAAATCACCCGGATGGCGGGGCGCTCGGAGTGAAGGGCGGGTCGTGGAGGGGGCGCGTTCCCCAGGCGATCTTGGCGCCGGACCGTCCGCCACCTACCGTCGATAGCGGGACGAAACGGGGCGTGGGGGGCGGGTGGAGTGGGGGAGTGCAGGCCATGACAGTGGTGCGCGGCGGCGGCAGGACCCGGGGACGGGGCGGGCACATCGGCGAGCAGGCCGGCGGACGGACCGGCGCACGCGACGGCGTACGGGACGGCGCGCCCGGCGGCACCGGGAGCGGGGCCGGCGGCGGCCCGGGGGGCGCGGGTTCGCTCATCCGGGTCTGCGACCTGGCCGGACGCCCGCGCGGCACCGGCTTCCTCGCCGACCGCGAGGGGACCTTGATCACCAGTCACGAGGCGGTCGACGGGCTGGCGCGGCTGGTGCTGCACGCCCCCGGCGACCAGGTGTGCCTGGTCGAGGCCGAGGCGGTCACCCCGCTGCCGGGGTGCGGGCTCGCGCTGGTGGCGACCGAGGGGCTCGACGTGCGCCCCCTGCCGATCGCGCCCCCAGGCTCCGGCGCCGGGCACCGCGACCGGCGGGCCGTCCTGCGGCTGCCGCAGCCTGCCGCGGCGACCGTGCTGGGCACCACCTCGGTCACGTACACCGCCACCGACCGCTTCCACCTGCTGGAGGGCGTCCATGAACTGGCGCTCGACGGCGCCGACCTGGCGGCGGCCGGCCCGCAGGCGTCCGGCACCCCGGTGGTCGACGCGGCGACCGGCGCGGTGCTCGCGGTGGTGGTCACCGCACTGCACTCCGGGCACCGCGCCGGCGGCTTCGCGGTGCCGCTGCACCCCGGGGCGGCGCCCGCGCCGCTGGCCGAGCTGATCGTCCGGGCCGCCGCGACCGTCCCGGCGTACGGCGCGCACCTCAACCTCGCCGGGGCCCTCCGGCTGGCCGACGCGAGCGTCGATGCCGCCGCGGGCGCCGGCGAACCGTGCCGGGAGGCGGTGCCAAGACCCGGGATCGCCGCCGCGCTCGACCACTTCCTCAGCCGCCGCGGTGAGGCCGCGCCGCTCGCCGCGGGCCTGGTCGGCGAGCCAGGCACCGGCCGCAGCACCGAACTCGCCGCCCTGGCCGCCCGCCGCCGCGAGGCCGCCGACCCGGCGCCCACGGTGTGGGTGCGCGGCGCGGAACTGCGGCCGGGCGACGGCAGCGTCAAGGACGCCGTGGAGCGCGCGCTGCGGGCCGCCGCCCGGGTGGTCGGCCCGGACGGCCACACCCCTGGGCGGCCGCTGCCCGCACCGCTCGCGTACGGCGCGGCTGACCCCGCCGAGGAGGTCGCTGCCCTCGCTCGCGCCGCCGGCCGCCCGCTGGTCGTGCTGCTCGACGCGCCCGAGGAGATGCCGCCCGTCCTCGCCCACGAACTGGCCGGGTGGATCGCCGCGACCGCCGGGTGGCTGCGCACCAGCCGGGCCCGGCTGGTCGTGGCGTGCCGCCCGGAGTTCTGGGAGCAGGCCGGCGCGCTGCTCCCCGCCGAGCTGGTCCACGAGCCGAGGGCGGGCGCGGGTGCGGGCGCGGGCGCCGGGGACGGGGAGGGCGAACCCGGCGTCCCCGTACGGCCGTTGCCGCCGTGCGTGCGGGTGGGGGACCTCGACGGGGCGGAGGCCGCCGAGGCCCGCGCGCGGCACGGCCTGCCCGAGGGCGCGCTGCGCGCGAAGGACGCCGGGCACGTGCTGGCGCTGCGGCTGCTGTCCCAGGTGCGGGCCGAGATCGGCCCGCGGGTGGCGCCCGCCCCGGCGCCCAGCCGCGCGGAGGTCTTCGCGGCCCACCTGGACGCGGCGTGCCTGCGGATCGCGGTGCGGCTGGGCGCCGCGGCACCGGACGCGCCGCCGGTCCGCGGCCGGGGGCTGCGCCGGCTCGCCGCCCGGGTGGCCGGGCAGACCCATGAGGCGGCCCGGCGCTGCCTGGGCCCGGGCCAGGGCGAACTGGACCGGGAGGCGTTCGAGGAACTGTTCCCGTGGCGTACGGGCTGGGCGTCGGCGGTCCTCGCCGAGGGCCTGCTCGTGCCGGCCGGCGCGGGCTACCGCTTCGCCCACGAGGAGTTCGGCGACTGGGTCCAGTCCCTCCACCTCGACCTGCCGACCGCGCTGAACGCCCTGGTGCACCGCTGGTCGCCCGCCGCGGGCCACTCCGTACCGCCCCTGGTGCCCGGTGACGCGCCGGTCCGGCTGCCGTCGCGCACCGCGGGCCGGTTCGGCGGGACCGGCGGCCCGGGGCTGACGCCCGGGGCGCCGCCGGTGCCGCCCGCACCGGCGGTCGGCCCGTCCGGGCGCCCCCGTTCGCTGCCGGTGCCGCGGCACCGGGCCGGGCCGGTGGTCGGCGCCCTGCTGCTGGCGCCGCCCGAGGCTCTGGCGGAGCATCTCGGGGCGCTGGTCGAGGTGTTGGACGACGGGCGGACCGGCCGCCCCGGGCCGTCGTGGCCCCGGGCGCGCCAGGAGCGCCCGCCCGTCCGGTGGGAGCCCGAGGGCGCGGACCTGGACGCGGACACCGTGCCGAACGGGCGGGTCCGGGCGGCCGGCCCTTGGACGGCGCCGCCCCGGCCGGCCGGGGCGGCGCCCGGGGCGGCGCGGCGCCGGGCCGAGGCCCAGTGGTGGGCCGCGCACCTGCTGCGGGAGGCGCTGCTGCGGGTCGAGGACGCCGGGCCGCTGCTGCCCGTGCTGCGCGCGCTGGCCGGGCGGATCGTCGTGCGCGCGATCGCGGTCGGCGGCTTCGTCCCCGAACACCTGGGCGCGCTGGGCGGGTTCGGGCCGTGGTTCTGGCGGGCGGTGCCGCTGGCGGTGCCGGACCGGCTGGAGCTGCTGCGGGTGCTGCTGCCGGCCGACGGGCCGCCCGGCCAGCACCCGCGGCAGGACCGGTTCCTGGGGGTCGCGGCGCAGCTGCTGCGCGAGCAGGGCGGGGCCGCGCTGCCCGTGGTGTGCGGCTGGTTCGACGACGACCGCCCGCTCCAAGCGGCGCACCCGTTCACCGTCGGCGGGCGGCTGACCGTCGCCTCGGCCGCGCAGGCCCTGCTGCACACCCACAGCCGCCGCGCGCCCGACGCGCTCACCGAGGCGCTGGTCGACGCAGGGCACCCGGGCGCCGACGCGGTGCTCGCCGCACTCGCCGAGGACCACCCGGGCGCGATCTGCCGGGCCGTCGACCGCTGGGCGCACGACCCGCGCCCCGCCCGCCGGGTCGCCGCCGCCACCTACGGCGCCCGGGTCGCCCGCTTCGCCCGCGGCCCCGCCGACCGCGAACTGCTGCGCTACGCCGCGCTCGCCCTGCTCGCCCGGGCCGACGAGACCGGCCTGCACGGCGCGGCGCTGGGGGTGCTGGTCCGCGACCTCCCGACCCGGGTGCGCTACCTGCCGGCCGCGCTGCGCGGCTTCGCCGCGGGCGACCCGGGGCTCTCGCCCGACGCCCTGGTGGAGGCGATGGACACCCACCCGGAGATGGTGCTCGACGCCTTCCGGACCCGGTTGCGGGCGGTGGACGGCGAGACCGGCGCGAAAGCGGCGATCGGCGGCGCGCGGCCGGCGGGCGTGCTCGGGCCGGTCGGTGCGGTCGAGGGCCGCGCGGCGGCGCGCGCGGCCGAGGTGCTCGCCGCGCTGGCCGCCGTACGGGAGCCGGTGCTCGCCCGCCGGGCCGCCGTCCTCGTCCAGGACCACCTGCGGCAGCACCCGGAGGCCGCCCCGGACGTCGCCCGCTACCTCGACCTGCGGCTCGAACACGGCCCGGGCGCCCGTCCGTTGCTGCTCAGCGTCACTGCCGAGCTGCTGCGCGAGCACCCCGCGCCCGTCCGGGCGGTCCTGCTGCCGGTCTTCGCCACACCCGGCACCCACCTCTCGCAGCCGCTGCGCCACGAACTGCTGGACGCCGCCCTGGAGACCGAGCGCGATCCGGACGTGCTCGCCGCGCTCCTGGCCGCCGCGGCCCGCGCCGCGCCCACCCAGCACCCGCTGCTCACCCGCGACCTCGTGCACCGCCTGGCGATGCTGCTCACCCGCACCCCCGAGGGCGCCGTCCGCTTCGACCGCACCGTCGTCGCGCTCGCCGCGGAGCACCCCCCGTTCGCGCACCTGCTGCGTACGTGGCTCACCGACGTCACCTGGGACACCCTGCTGGGCCCCAGCGCCCGCCACGACCTGCTCGTGGCCTCCTGAAAGATCCGGCGGGCCGACGGCCGGTCACATCGGCCCGCCGACCGGTCGGTTCGTCGGTCCGTCGGTTCCTCTGTTCATCGGGCCGTGGCCGGAACGGATCGGTCGGCCCCCACCGCGAGGCAACTCGGCGGCGACGGCGGAAAGTCTCGTAGGTGAAGAGGCGTTGTCCTTGACGCTGAGGGTGGTCGGAGGCGGTCGCGCGATCCGCGGCCGCCGCCGCGGAGCGCCCCGAGGGACGGCGACCGCCGGAAGGAGCAGGCAATGGCCCAAGGGATCGAGGGGATCGAGGGGAACGAGGGGATCGAGGGGTTCGACACGACAGCCGTGGCCATGGCGGTGGCGCCGCTGGACACCGCGGCGGCCGCCGACCCGTCCGTGGCCGGGGCGAAAGCGGCGAACCTCGCGCGGGCCGCCGCCGCGGGCCTGCCGGTGCTGCCGGGCTTCGTCCTGGTCCCCGCCGATCGGGCGCCGGACGCACCCGCCGGGGCCGGCGCGGTGCGCGCGGCGTGGGAACAGCTGGCGGGCGGCACAGCGGGACCCGCACCGCAAGAGGCCCGTGAACCGGCCGCGCTGGTGGTGCGCTCCTCCTCCGCCCATGAGGACACCGAGGACTCCTCGATGGCCGGCCGCTTCGACTCGGTGCTCGACGTACGCGGCTGGGACGCCTTCACCCGGGCGGTCCGCCAGGTGCTCGACTCCGCGCTGCGGGTGGCACCGGCGGACGGGGCGGAGGCCGGCCACCCGCTGCACGGGATGGCCGTGCTGGTGCAGCCGATGCTCCAAGCGGCCGCGGGCGGCGTGATGTTCGGCGCCGACCCCGTCGAGGGCCGCTACGACCACATCCTGGTCAGCGCGGTCGCCGGCGGCCCCGACCGGCTCGTGGACGGCAGCACCCAAGGCGTGCGCTACCAACTCACCCGCCGCGGGCGGCTGCTGCACACCGAACCGGCCCAGCCGCACGGCACCGGACCGCTCGACCGCCGGAAACTGGCCCAACTCGTCCGGCTGGCCCGCCGCACCGAGTCGGTCCACGGCGGCCCGCAGGACGTCGAGTTCGGCTTCGACCCGGCCGGCCGGCTCTGGCTCTTCCAGACCCGGCCGATCACGGCGATGGCGTCCCGCCCGCCCCGCGGCGCGCGGCTGCTGGGGCCCGGGCCGGTCGCCGAGACACTGCCGGGCGTCCTCCAGCCGCTGGAGGAGGACCTGTGGCTGGCCCCGATGAACCAGGGGCTCGCCCTCGCCCTGGACATCGCCGGGGCCGCGCCCCGCCGCAAGCTGCGCAGACTTCCGGTGGCCACCGCGGTGGACGGCCGGGCCGCCGCCGACCTGCGGCTGCTCGGGGCGGTGCCCGCCGCGCACCCGGTGCTCGACTTCGTCAACCCCGCCCCCGGCGCCCGCCGTGCCGCCGCCGCGTGGCGGGTCGGCCGGCTGCGGACGGCGCTGCCGCTGCTCGCCCGGGACCTGATGGCCGACGTCGACCGGCAACTGCACAACTTCGCCGCGCCCCGCCACATGCTCAGCGGCGAGCTGCTGACCGCGGTCGCCTGGGGGCGTACGGTGCTCGCGTCGCTGCACGCGCAGGAGTCCCTGGCCGGCGCCCTGCTGGACGCCGACCCCGGGAGCACCGCCGCGGGCGAGGCACTGGCGGTGCTCGCCGAGGGCCGGGCGGGCGGCCGTCCCGACCGCGAACTGCTCCGCCGCCAGCCGGTGTTGCTGGCCCTGCTGCCGCCGTCGCTCGGCGAGCACCCCGACCTGCCGGAGCGCGTGGGATGGAACGGGGTGCCGCGCGGCGTCGGGTTCCTGTCCGTCCGCGAGGGGCTGCGGCTGCGCATCCGGTGGGTGCAGGAGATGCAGGCCGCGATGGTGCGGGAGATCGGCGGGCGGATCGACACGCACGGCCCGGCCGCCGAACGGGGCCGGATCGCCCAACTGCGCTGGCGCGAACTCATGGCGGTCGCCGACGGCGGCCCCCGGCCCGCCGACCTCGCCGAGCGTCTGCCGCGCCCCGCGGCCGCCCCGCTCCCGGCGGCGTTCCGGCTCGCCGCCGACGGCCGGCCGCAGGCGGTGCGCACCGGCCGCGGGACGCGGGGCGCGGAGACCGGCCAGGGCGCGGGCGGCGGCCGCGGCACAGGCACCGCGTGGCACGGCAGCGAGCCGCGCCCGCCCCACCCGGTGCTGGTCGTCCGCACCCTCGACCCGGCGCTCGCCCCGCTGCTGCCCGGCCTGGCCGGGCTCGTCGCGGAGACCGGCAGCGTGCTGTCCCACCTGGCGGTGCTGGCTCGCGAGTACGGCGTGCCGACCGCGGTGGGCGTCCCCCGCGCCGTCGAGCGCTACGTCCCGGGCACGGCGCTGACAGTGGACGGCGTGACCGGCGTGACCGGCGCGGTCGGGCACTCCGGCGAGCCGGCCCCCGGCGGACGTCTTGCCCCCGGCCAGGAGCCCGAGACCTCACCCGCACCTGGCAGCCCCGGCGGGCGGGTTGGCGCCACCGGTCCTGGGAGTCCCGCGGGGCCGGTCGGCGCCGTGCCCGGTCCTCGGAGCCCCGGCGGTCCGGGCGAAGACGCCGGCCCCGGCGGCGATCCGCCGCCGGACGGCGGCAAGGGGCCCGGCACGGGAGCTGATTCCGTTGCCGCGGCTGACGGGCCCGCTGACCCGTCGTCGGCGGCGACGAGCGTACCCGCCGCCGCGCCCGTACCGCCGCCGGACGCCGGGGGCGCCGCGCAGGGCAAGGGGGCCGCGGCATGAAGTACGTCAGCTACCTGTTCGGCGGCCTGTCCACCCTCGCCGCCGCGGTCTACCTCGTCGTCTACCTGTACCGCTGGGAGTGGCAGCGCGCGGTGCTCTGCGGGGTGCTGCTGCTCGCCGTCGAGGGCTTCCTCGTCCTCGCGATCCTGCTCGGCCGGATGGGGCGGCTGGAGCGCCGGCTCAACGACTCCGACGCCCGCGCCGAGGAGATCCGGCGCCGGCTGGAGCACGCCCGCGAACAGTCCGCCACCCACCCCTTCCGCTGGCTCGGCGACGGCCGCGGGGACGGCGCCGACCCCGGCGAGGGCGCCTCGCGCACCTTCGTCTTCGTGCCGATCCTGATGGTGACCGGGGCCGCGCTGTCCGGCGTGGCGTGGGTGATCCAGCGGATCGCGGCCGCCACCGCCCGGCCGGGCGCCGAGCGCCGCCTCGCCGGACGGCTGGCGCCGCTGGCCGCGCCGCCGGGCGGAGTGCACGGCGCCGTACCGCAGTTGGAGGACCGGCCCGCGGTGCCGCCGGCCCGGCGGCTGCGGGTACTGCTGTCGGTGGCCGGGGCGGTGGCCGCGGTCGCCCTGCTGGTGTGGGGCGTGTACGCGCTCGCCGACGCCACCGAGACCCGGGAGGAGGCGCGGCCGAACGCCGCGGCCACCACGGTCGTCTTCCAGGTCAAGGTGCACGGCCGGGCCGACGCGCCCGCCCGTGAACTGGCAGCCCGCGACCTGTGGGAGGGTTGCCGCCGCTCCACCTCCGCGCCGAGCCCGGACGCCAGTCTCGGCGTGCTGTCCGACGGCGTGTACGCGGGCGTGATCCGGCCCGCGCTGAGCCCCCATGACGTACTGCGGCTGCGCGGCTGCCTCACCGACGCCTCCGCCAACCGCGTGTCGGCGAAGGTCCTCGGCGACGGCCAGGCCGCGCCTCCGCACTGACCGCGGCCGCGGTCGCTCTGACCGCGCCGGCGCCGCGGCGGAGTAGCCTGTGGCCACCGTCCCCCGTTTTCCACCCAGGTGGTGAACAGCGCCTTGTCCCAGGCCCCGGCTCCACCCGCCCCCGCCCTCCCGACCGCGCCCCCGCTCCCCGTTCCGGTGGACGGGGACGCGGCCACGGACGCCTGGACCGTACAGGCGCTGGTCCGGCGCACCGCGAAGGTGCTGGTGTGCTGCCTGCTCGGCTACGGCGTGCTGTGGGCGGGCGCAGCCGGCGGCATGCTCGCGCTCACCGCGTGGGCCCGGCACGACGCGTCCGGCGGCCGCCACACGCCCGCCGGGATCAACCACTTCCTCAAGGTCGACGCCAAGGTCTACCGCGGCTCCGCGCCCACCGCCGCCGGCTACCGCGAACTGGCCGCCGACGGCATCCGCACGGTGGTGGACCTGCGCGCGGAGGACCTGTCCGCCCGGGAGTCCGCGCTGCCCGCCCAGGCCGGGCTGACCGCCGTGCGGCTGCCGATCCGCGACGGCCAGACCCCGACCGGGCCGCAGGTCGCGGCCTTCCTGCGGGTGGTGCGGGACTCCGACGGGCCGGTCTACGTGCACTGCGGCGCGGGCGTCGGGCGCACCGGCGCGATGGTCGCCGCGTATCTGGTGCGCACCGGCCAGGCCACCCCCGAGCAGGCCGCGCTGCGCACCGTGGCGGTCGGCCCGCCCTCCATCGAGCAGGTCTACTACGTGCTGCACGCCGGCCGGCACGACAGCAGGCAGCCGCCCGCACTGGTCAGCGGGATCAGCCGGCTGCTCGACGCGCCCCGGCGGATCAAGGCGTCGCTGTGAGGCGGCGCGCGGCGGCATGGCAGGCTTGTCCGTAGCGCGGTAGAGCCATGACGGCAGCGCGGTAGAGCGATGACGGCTTGAGACAGTGAAGACACGGCCCAGCAGCGGCCGACCAGCAGAAGCGGAGCGTCAAGGTGCAGCGGTGGCGGGGCTTGGAGGACGTTCCCGGTGACTGGGGCCGCAGCGTCGTCACCATCGGGTCGTACGACGGTGTGCACCGCGGGCACCAGCTCATCATGGGGCGGGCCGTGCAGCGGGCGAAGGAACTGGGGCTGCCCTCGGTCGTGGTGACCTTCGACCCGCACCCCAGCGAGGTGGTCCGGCCCGGCACCCACCCGCCGCTGCTGTCGGCGCACCACCGGCGGGCCGAACTCGTCGCGGAACTGGGGGTGGACGCGCTGCTGATCCTGCCGTTCACCAGTGAGTTCTCCAAGCTGACGCCGAGTGAGTTCGTGCGCACCGTGCTGGTGGACGGGCTGCACGCGAAGCTCGTGGTGGAGGGCCCCAACTTCCGCTTCGGCCACAAGGCGGCCGGTGACGTGGACTTCCTGTCCGCACTGGGCCTGAAGTACGACTACGACCTGGAGGTCGTGGACCTGTTCGTCCGGGGCACCGCCGGCGGCGGCGAGCCGTTCTCCTCCTCGCTGACCCGGCGGCTGATCGCCGAGGGCGACGTGGCCGGCGCCGCGGAGGTGCTGGGCCGCCCGCACCGTGTCGAGGGCGTGGTGGTGCGCGGCGCCCAGCGCGGCCGCGAACTGGGCTTCCCCACCGCTAACGTGGAGACGCTCCCGCACACCGCGATCCCCGCCGACGGCGTCTACGCGGGCTGGCTGCACGTCGACGGCGAGCCGATGCCCGCCGCCATCTCCGTCGGCACCAACCCCACCTTCGACGGCACCGCCCGCACCGTCGAGGCCTACGCCATCGACCGCGTGGGTCTGGACCTCTACGGCCTCCACGTCGCCGTCGACTTCCTCGCTTACCTGCGCGGCATGGAGAAGTTCGACACCATCGACGCGCTGCTGGAGCGGATGTCCGACGACGTCAAGCGCGCCCGCGAACTCCTGGAGACCGCCGAACCGCCCCGCACCTGACCGCCGGGCCGGCCGTACGCGTAGCCGACGGCCTGCACGCGGTCGCGGACTTCGCGTGTGATCAGCACCCGGCTGCCGCTCCATCCGGTCGTCGTCCGGCGGGCCGTTCGTACGCCGCCAGGGCCGCCGCCACGGCGGCGGCCCTGGGGTCGCGCGTGCGCGCGCCCGGCGCGTCGTCGGACGCGTCGGGCGCGGGCGGTCAGTGCTGCGGGGGCGGCGGGGGCGAGGGGTAGCCGTAGCCCTGCTGGGGAGGCTGCGGGTTCTGCGGCGGCTGCCCGGGCTGGTCCGGTTGTCCCGGCCAGCCCTGCTGGGCCTGTGGCGCCTGCGGCTGCGCCGACTCCGGCTGGAAGCCCGGCTGCCCGGCCCCCGGTTGCCCCGGCGCCGGCGGGTACGGCTGCGGCGGACCGGCCGGCGCGGCGCCGTACTGGCCCGGCGGGACCTGGCCGGGCGGCATCGGCTGCCCGCCGTACGGCCCGGGCTGCGGCTGCCCGTACGGGCCCGCGGGCGGGGCGCCGTACGGGTTCGGGGGCTGCTCGGGGCCGGGCTGCCCGCCCGGCACCGGGTACGGCCCGCCGCCGTCCTGGGGGGCGCCGTACGGACCGGGCGGCGGGAACGCCGCGGGCTGGCCGGGCTGCCCCGGCATCGGCGGCGCCTGCACCGGCGGCGGGTTGTTGCCGTCCTGCGTCCACAGCCCCTGCGCCTGCTGGGCCCGTACGAAGTCCTCGGCGACCATCGCCGAGAGGTTGAAGTACGCCTCGCGGGTCTTCGGCCGCATCATGTCGAGGTCGACCTCGGCGCCCGCGGCCAGGTGCTCGTCGAAGGGCACGACCAGCACGCCGCGGCAGCGGGTCTGGAAGTGCGCCACGATGTCGTCCACCTTGATCATCTTGCCGGTCTCGCGCACCCCGGAGATGACGGTCAGGCTGCGGGAGACCAGCTCGGCGTAACCGTGCGCGGACAGCCAGTCGAGGGTGGTGCTGGCGCTGGAGGCGCCGTCGACGGACGGCGTCGAGACGATGATCAGCTGGTCGGCCAGGTCCAGCACGCCGCGCATCGCGCTGTAGAGCAGGCCGGTGCCGGAGTCGGTGAGGATCACCGGGTACTGGCGGCCCAGCACGTCGATGGCGCGCCGGTAGTCCTCGTCGCTGAACGCGGTGGACACCGCCGGGTCCACGTCGTTGGCGATGATCTCCAGGCCGGAGGGCGCCTGCGAGGTGAACCGCCGGATGTCCATGTAGCTGTTGAGGTAGGGAATCGCCTGCACCAGGTCGCGGATGGTCGCGCCGGTCTCCCGCCGCACCCGGCGGCCGAGGGTGCCCGCGTCCGGGTTGGCGTCGATCGCGAGGATCTTGTCCTGCCGTTCGCTGGCCAGCGTCGCGCCGAGCGCGGTCGTGGTGGTCGTCTTGCCGACGCCGCCCTTGAGGCTGATCACCGCGATCCGGTAGCAGGACAGCACCGGGGTGCGGATCAGCTCCAGCTTCCGCTTCCGCTCGGCCTCCTCCTTCTTGCCGCCGAGCTTGAACCGCGACGGCTGCGCGTTGGCACCCGGCCGCTTCGGCTTCGGCTGGTTGCGCAGCAGCCGCTCCGAACTCAGCTCGACGGCCGCGGTGTAGCCGAGCGGCGCGCCGCCCTGCGTGGTGCGCTGGCGCTGGTCGGGCGTCACCGTCGGCCAGCCGCCCGCGCGGGGGTCGACGGGCGCGGCCGGTGCGGCGGGCGGGGCGGCCGCCGGGGGCGCCTGGGGCGCCGGTTCGGGCGCGGCGGCCGCACCCGGCGGGTTCTGCTGCGGGAAGCCGTACGCGCCGTGCTGGGGCAGCGGCTGGAGCGAGCCGGCCTCGGGCTGCGGCTGGCCGGGCTGGCGCGGGTAGCCGTACCCGCCGTCCGGTCCGGCCCCGGCGGCCGCCGGAAGCTGCGACGGGCCCGGCTGCGGGTACCCGGGCTGCGGCGGGATGCCGCCGGGCGGCACTGGTGCGGCGGCCGGAGCTGGGGCCGGTGCGGGTGCCGGGGCGTGCGGCTGCGGGCCTTCCGCGGCAGGGAGCGCGGGAGCGGCGTGCGGCTGGGCCGGCTGACCGGGCGGGCCCTGCTGCGGGAAGCCGTATCCGGCGGCGGCCGGGGGCTCCTGGGCGGGGGCCGGTACCGGTGCCGGTGCCGGGGGAGCCGCGGCGGGCTGCGGCTGGGCGTAACCGGTTGGACCGGCGGGCGCGGGGGGCTGCTGCTGCGGGAAGCCGTAACCGGGCCCGGCGGGGGCGGTCTGCGCCGCCTGGGGCTCCTGAGGCGCGGTCGGAGCAGGCGCCGGCGCCGGGGGAGCGGGGGGCGTCGCGGCGGGCTGCGGCTGCGCGTACCCCGTCGGGCGCGGCAGCTCGAAACCGGACGGCTGGGCCTGGGGCGCGGGCGGCGGCAGCGGCGCGGCGGCCGGCTGCGGCTGCGCGTACCCCGCGGGCGCGGGCAACTGCTCGGCAGGCGCGGCCGATTGCGGCGCCTCGGGCTGCGGTTGCGATTGCTGCTGGGCGGGCTGCGGCTGCGGCTGCGGCTGCGCGGACGGCGGCGGGAAGCCGTACCCGGCCGGGACGACCGGCTGCCCGACCGGCGGCGGGAAGTCCGCCCCCGGGCCGCCGGCGACGGGCGCGGCCGGGGGAGCCGGTGCGGGCGGCGCCGGCTCCTCGGCGCGCTGGAACTGCGGGGGCAGCGGCGGCATCGGGCCGCGCGGCGCGTCCGGCGTCCACGGCTTCGGGTCCTCGGCGGGCGGCACCGGCAGCGGCGTCCACACCGGCGCGCGCTTCTGCGTCGGCGCGTCCTGCGCCTCGGGCTCCTGGGCGGCAGCCGGCCGCGCGTCCTCGGGGGCCTCGTTCTCCGGCCGGGCCTGCGGGCGGGTGTCCTGCGGGCGGGCGTCCTGCGGGGGCGCCGCCGGCTCGGCCGCGGGCCGCGTGTCCCGCGGCGGCCACTCCGCCTTCGCCAGCATCGCGGCCGCCCGCTCCTCGATCTCGCGGCGCATCGCGGCGGGGGAGCGGTGGTCGCCCTCGGCCGACGACCCCCGTGCCGCCGGGGCGTCGCTCTTCTTGGCCATGAGTTCGGACCCGGGCGGAAGCGGGGGCAAGCCGTCGTCCTCTTCCTCCTCGTCCTGCGTCCAGGCGGGCTTGGCGTCCTCCGGCTCCGGCGCACCGGCAGGCGCGTCCTTCGGCTCGACGGCAGCAGGGGCGGGCACGGACGGTACGGAGGAGGCGGACCAGGAGGGCCTGGCGTCCTCCGGCTGCGCCGAGCCGCCCGCGGCGACCCGGGCGCCGGAGGCCGAACCGCTGCCCAGGCCCCCCACCGGAGGCAGCGAGGCGGCCGACCACGACGACGCGTCACCCGGCGCGGCACCCGCGCCAGTCTCGGGCCGCGGCTCCCAGACCGGCGCGCGCGACCCCGAGCCCTCGGGCTCTGCCGCGGCCGCGGCGGAGCTGTCCGGCTCCGCTTCGGCGTCCGCGCCGCTGTCGGCGTCCGGGTCGCTGCCGCTCTGCATGTACCAGGCCGGAGGGGTGAAATCGAAGCGGTATTCGCCGGTGATGTCCGTGACCTCACCCCCGGAGGGGCCCTCGACAGGGGCGGCCCCGCCCGCGCGGTTGTCGTCCCGATCGCTGCTCACAATGCCTCCAGGTCTGCGTCGGGGAGCAACGCGTCACCGTCTCCCCACCCCGTGTGCCGCACGGGCTCTTCTGTGCCCCGCGGTCCCCGCCACTTCGACGGACAGCCTAATAGCCGGTCGCCGTACGCCGTCAGGCCGTTCGGACACCCTTTCCGCTCCTTCCCGCCCGAATCGCCCCGGACACCTCGGCCGCGCCTCGGCCCCGCCCCGCCCGGCCCGCCGCCGCGTGCCGCCACCCGCCGCCACCCGCCACCGCCTGCCACCGCCCGCGCGGCCGTGCTGTCGCCGCGCTGTGAAGCGCGTATACGATCGCCTCCATGCGCCCCGGGCGGATCATCTTCCTCAACGGCACGTCCAGCGCGGGCAAGTCGAGCATCGCCCGCGAGCTGTTGGCGATCCTCGACGGCGACCCCTACTTCCACTTCCCGGTCGACGGCATCAACGCCATGCGCGCGGCCAAGGACGTCGCCCCCGACGCGCTCGACGCGGTGCTCACCCGCACCCGGATGGGATTCCACCGCGCCGTGGCGGGAATGGCCGCCGCGGGCAACGACCTCGTCGTCGACCACGTGCTGAGCGAGCCGTGGCGGCTGGACGACTGCCTGACCGTCCTCGCCGACGCCGAGGTCTTCCTCATCGGCGTGCACTGCCCGCTGCCGGAGCTCAAGCGCCGCGAGCAGGCGCGCGCCGACCGCCCGCCGGGCCTGGCCGCCTACCAGTACACCCGGGTGCACGCCCACGGCGTGTACGACTTCGAGTGCGACACCGGCACCGCCTCGCCGCGTGCCTGCGCGGAGCTCGTCAAGGAGTACGTCGAGTCGCGCGTCGCCTGCGGCCGCCCGCCGACCGCCTTCCGCCGGCTGCGCGCGATCCGGGCCGCGCGGGAGGCACAGGCGGCCCGGGCGGCCCGCGCGGCGTACCCGGGCGCGCCCTGGTCGGCGTACCCGGCCGGCCACGCCGCCCACCCGGGGTGACCCGCGGGTAGGGAGGTCGACGCGCCCTGCTACCCTGGGTGGCGGCCACGCGTGTGCACGCACCGCGTGGCAGCGCCTTGCGAGTCATGTGAGATTCCCCCGCGATGCAGACCGGGGGCGCTCGAAGGCCGTAGACACCCTGAGGAGTCCGTATGTCGCTCGACGTCGAGACGAAGAAGCAGATCATCGCCGAGTTCGGCACCAAGGAGGGCGACACCGGCTCCCCCGAGGTCCAGGTCGCACTGCTGTCGCGCCGGATCTCGGACCTGACCGAGCACCTCAAGACCCACAAGCACGACCACCACTCGCGTCGTGGTCTGCTGATCCTGGTCGGCCAGCGCCGCCGTCTGCTGCAGTACCTGGCCAAGAAGGACATCACGCGCTTCCGTGAGCTGCGCGAGCGCCTCGGCATCCGTGCCGGTGCGGCCGGCGTCCGCTAGGAAGCCACCAGGGAGCGGTCCCCGTTCGACACGGGACCGCTCCCTTTTCCGTACGGCCTTCCGTACGACCGTTCCGTATGTTCCGTATCCGTATGTTCCGTACGACTTTCCGGCGGACGGCTCCGAGCAGCCGTTCGACGGACCCGCGGCACCCGCCCGGGCCGCGCGCATGACGTGCGCGATCCGGCCCGCGTCTGGTGCAATGGGGCTGTTGACACCGTTCGGGTGTTGGCAACGCACGAGGAGGAGCGTCCTCCTGACCGCCGCATACGCCGGTCCTCGGTAGTGGCCCCCGGGTGGCACCCGCCACCGGAGGCTTCGATCGAAGACCGGCCCCGGCGGGACGACGCACCTCCACCGAAGGCCCGGCAGGGACACGCCCTGCGGGCAAAAACGAGGAGAAACCCGATAGTGGAGAACGAGACCCACTACGCCGAAGCCGTGATCGACAACGGTTCCTTCGGCACCCGCACCATCCGCTTCGAGACGGGCCGCCTGGCCCGCCAGGCCGCCGGCTCCGCCGTGGCCTACCTGGACGACGACACCATGGTGCTGTCGGCGACCAGCGCCTCGAAGCAGCCCAAGGAGCACTTCGACTTCTTCCCTCTCACGGTGGACGTCGAGGAGCGCATGTACGCCGCCGGCCGCATCCCCGGCTCCTTCTTCCGCCGTGAGGGCCGCCCCTCCGAGGACGCCATCCTCACCTGCCGGCTGATCGACCGCCCGCTGCGCCCGTCCTTCGTCAAGGGCCTGCGCAACGAGATCCAGGTCGTCTGCACCGTCATGGCGCTCAACCCCGACCACCTCTACGACGTGGTCGCCATCAACGCCGCCTCCTGCTCCACGCAGCTGGCCGGCCTGCCGTTCTCCGGCCCCATCGGCGGTGTCCGGGTCGCGCTGATCAAGAACCAGTGGGTGGCGTTCCCGACCCACAGCGAGCTGGAGGAGGCCGTCTTCGACATGGTCGTCGCCGGCCGCGTGCTGGACGACGGCGACGTCGCGATCATGATGGTCGAGGCCGAGGCCACCGCGCACACCATCAAGCTGGTCGAGGGCGGTGTCGAGGCGCCGACCGAGGAGGTCGTGGCCGCCGGCCTGGAGGCCGCCAAGCCGTTCATCAAGGTGCTGTGCAAGGCGCAGTCCGAACTGGCCGCCAAGGGCGCCAAGCCCACCGCCGAGTTCCCGATCTTCCTGGACTACCAGGACGACGTGCTGGAGGCGCTGGAGTCCGCGGTCACCGGCGAGCTCGCGCAGGCGCTCACCATCCCCGGCAAGCAGGCCCGCGAGGCCGAGCTGGACCGGGTCAAGGGCCTGGCCGCCGAGAAGCTGCTGCCGCAGTTCGAGGGGCGCGAGAAGGAGATCTCCGCCGCCTACCGCGCCCTGACCAAGAAGCTGGTCCGCCAGCGCGTCATCCGCGACAAGGTCCGCATCGACGGCCGCGGCGTCACCGACATCCGCACCCTGGCCGCCGAGGTCGAGGCGATCCCGCGGGTGCACGGCTCGGCGCTGTTCGAGCGCGGTGAGACCCAGATCCTGGGCGTCACCACCCTCAACATGCTCCGCATGGAGCAGCAGCTCGACACGCTCGCGCCCGAGACGCGCAAGCGCTACATGCACAACTACAACTTCCCGCCGTACTCCGTCGGCGAGACCGGTCGCGTCGGCTCCCCCAAGCGCCGCGAGATCGGCCACGGCGCGCTCGCCGAGCGCGCCCTGCTCCCGGTCCTGCCCACCCGCGAGGAGTTCCCCTACGCGATCCGGCAGGTCTCCGAAGCGCTCGGCTCCAACGGGTCCACCTCCATGGGCTCGGTCTGCGCCTCCACCATGTCGCTGCTGAACGCCGGTGTGCCGCTCAAGGCCCCCGTCGCCGGTATCGCCATGGGCCTGATCTCCCAGGAGATCGAGGGCGAGACGCACTACGTCGCGCTGACCGACATCCTCGGCGCCGAGGACGCGTACGGCGACATGGACTTCAAGGTCGCCGGCACCAAGAAGTTCGTCACCGCCCTCCAGCTCGACACCAAGCTCGACGGCATCCCCGCGTCGGTGCTGGCCGCGGCCCTCAAGCAGGCCCGCGACGCCCGCCTGCACATCCTCGACGTGATGATGGAGGCCATCGACTCCCCGGACGAGATGTCCCCCAACGCCCCGCGGATCATCAGCATCAAGATCCCCGTGGACAAGATCGGCGAGGTCATCGGCCCCAAGGGCAAGATGATCAACCAGATCCAGGAGGACACCGGCGCCGACATCTCGATCGAGGACGACGGCACCGTCCTGATCGGCGCCACCGAGGGCTCCCAGGCCGAGGCCGCGCGGGCGATGATCAACCAGATCGCCAACCCGACCATGCCCGAGGTCGGCGAGCGGTACCTGGGCACCGTGGTGAAGACCACCACCTTCGGCGCCTTCGTCTCGCTGATGCCCGGCAAGGACGGACTGCTGCACATCTCGCAGATCCGCAAGCTCGCCGGCGGCAAGCGCGTCGAGAACGTCGAGGACGTCCTCGGTGTCGGCACCAAGGTCCAGGTCGAGATCGCCGAGATCGACCAGCGCGGCAAGCTCTCCCTGATCCCCGTCATCGAGGGCGAGGACGACGGCGCGGAGCAGAAGGACGAGTCGGCCAAGTGACGACCCGCTCCACCGCAGTGACGGCCCGCCCCTCCACCAAGGGGCGGGCCGTCCGCACACGGACCCTCCTGCCCGGCACCGACGGCACCGGCACCGTACGCCGCTCCGTGCTCCCCGGCGGCCTGCGCGTCGTCACCGAGACACTGCCCACCGTGCGCTCGGCCACCTTCGGCATCTGGGCCGGCGTCGGCTCCCGCGACGAGACCCCCGTCCTCAACGGCGCCACGCACTACCTGGAGCACCTGCTCTTCAAGGGCACCCAGCGGCGCAGCGCCCTCGACATCTCCGCGGCGATCGACGCCGTCGGCGGCGAGATGAACGCCTTCACCGCCAAGGAGTACACCTGCTACTACGCCAGGGTGCTCGACACTGACCTGCCGCTCGCCATCGACGTGGTCTGCGACATGCTCACCGGGTCCCTGATCCGCCAGGAGGACATCGACGCCGAACGCGGCGTCGTCCTGGAGGAGATCGCCATGACCGAGGACGACCCCGGCGACCAGGTGCACGACCTGTTCACCACCGCGCTCCTGGGCGACTCCCCGCTCGGCCGCCCCGTCCTCGGCACCGTCGAGACCGTCAACGCCCTCACCCGCGACCAGGTCGCCCGCTTCTACCGCAAGCACTACGACCCCACCCGGCTCGTCGTCGCCGCCGCGGGCAACATCGACCACGCCACCGTCGTCCGCCAGGTCCGCCGCGCCTTCGAACGCGCCGGCGCCCTCACCGACACCGGGGCCGCACCCCAGCCGCCCCGCGCCGGTAAGCGGACGATCCGCGGCGGCGGACACGTCGAGATCCTCGACCGGCGCACCGAACAGGCCCACGTGGTGCTCGGCATGCCCGGCCTGTCCCGCACCGACGAACGCCGCTGGGCCCTGGGCGTCCTCAACACCGCACTCGGCGGCGGCATGAGCTCGCGGCTCTTCCAGGAGGTCCGCGAGAAGCGCGGCCTGGCGTACTCCGTGTACTCCTACACCTCCTCCTACGCCGACTGCGGCATGTTCGGCGTCTACGCCGGCTGCCAGCCGCGCCGCCTGCCCGACGTCCTCAAGATCTGCCGCGACGAACTCCACCACGTCGCCGAGCAGGGCCTCAGTGACGAGGAACTGCGCCGCGCCATCGGCCAGCTCTCCGGCTCCACCGTGCTGGGCCTGGAGGACACCGGCGCCCTGATGAACCGGATCGGCAAGAGCGAGCTGTGCTGGGGCGAGCAGCTGTCCGTGGACGACCTGCTGGCCCGGATCGCCGCGGTGACCCCGGCCCAGGTACGCGAGGTGGCCCGCGATGTACTGGGGCAGCGGCCCTCCCTGGCGGTCATAGGGCCGGTCAAGGAGAAGCAGGCCGCACGGCTGCACGAGGCCATCGCGTAGCCTGCGCACTGTCCGCAGGTGCGCGGGCAGGCACCGTGTAACACCCGCACGCCCTGCTGCGTGACCCTTACACCCGGAGGACTCCCCAACGATGAGCAAGCTGCGAGTGGCCGTCATCGGTGCGAAGGGCCGGATCGGCTCGGAGGCGGTCCGCGCCGTCGAGGCCGCCGACGACCTCGACCTGGTCGCCGCGGTCGGCCGCGGCGACCGGCTGGAGGCGCTGACCGAATCCGGCGCCCAGGTCGCGGTCGAACTCACCCACCCCGACTCCGTCCTTGCCAACCTGGAGTTCTGTGTCGGCCACGGCATCCACACCGTGGTCGGCACCACCGGCTGGACCCCCGAGCGGCTGGAGACCCTGAGCGGCTGGCTCGACGCCTCGCCCGGCACCGGCGCGCTCATCGCCCCCAACTTCTCCATCGGCGCCGTCCTCACCATGCGCTTCGCCCAGCAGGCGGCCCCCTGGTTCGAGTCCGTCGAGGTCATCGAGCTGCACCACGACAACAAGGCCGACGCGCCCAGCGGCACCGCCACCCGCACCGCCCAGCTGATCGCCGCCGCCCGCACCGAGGCCGGCCGCCCGGCACAGCACGACCCCACCACCCACGGCCTCGACGGCGCCCGCGGCGCCGACGTCGACGGCGTCCCGGTGCACTCCGTACGGCTGCGCGGCCTGCTCGCCCACCAGGAGGTCCTGCTCGGCGGCACCGGCGAGACCCTCACCATCCGCCACGACTCGCTGCACCACAGCAGCTTCATGCCCGGCATCCTGCTCGCCGTCCGCACCATCCCCGGCGTCCCCGGCCTCACCTTCGGCCTGGAGCACTTCCTCACCGACGGACCCGGCGCGGCGGACGGCACCACCGCCGCCGGGCACCAGGGAGACTGAACCCGATGCGCGCCAAGCTCAGCTACACCGTCTCCGCGGTCGTCCTCGTCTTCTACTTCGTGCTCGTCGGCGACCGCGGAGTGCTGCTGATCGCCGACGGCCGGCCCGTCACCGTCGCCTTCGGCCTCGCCGTCCTGGTGCTCCCGCTGATCGGCGCCTGGTTCCTGTGGCACACCACCCAGTTCGCCCGGCACGCCGGACGGCTGGGCCGGGAGCTCGAGGCCGAGGGCGGGCTGCCCGTGGACGAGCTGGCCCGCACCCCCAGCGGCCGTATCGACCGCGCCTCGGCCGACGCCGTGTTCGCCAGGCGCCAGGCCGAGACCGAGGCCGACCCCGAGGACTGGCGCAACTGGTTCCGCCTCGCCGTCGCCTACTTCGACGCCCGCGACACCCCGCGCGCCCGCAAGGCCATGCAGCGCGCCATCCGCCTCCATGACGCGCAGGCGGCACATCCGCCCGTACGGGCGGCGGGCGCCGCCCAGCAGGCCGCGGACGACCCGCGGTAGCCGACAACGGGCCCACCGCAGGCGCGCGGCTCCCTCAGCGCAGTTCCAGCGACCAGCCCTCTATGGCGTCCGCGGCGACGTCGAACGCCTCCGCCCGCCCCAGGAAGTCCGCGTTGTGGTCGGTCATCAGCGGCCGCAGCGCGGTACCGCGCCGACTGATCACCAGCGCCTGCCCCTGCACGCTGCGCGGCAGCCCCAGCACCCGCACCGGCTGCTGCGCGGTGCGCACCGACGTCACCTGCGGCCAGGGCACGGTGACCGTGGTGAAGTACCCGACCTGCCGCAGCCCCCTGCCACTGAGCCACACGCCCATCCGCAGCAGCCGCAGCGTGCCCGCGATCACCAGTGCGGCCAACAGGACCAGCACACCCCCGCCCTGCACGCTCTTGGCGGCGACCATGATCAGCGCGGCGAACAGCAGGTAGGCGGCGAGCATCAGCGCCAGCGCGGCGACGGCGACCCGCCAGGGGCCCGGACGGTACGGGCGCATCCAGCGGTCCCGCAGGTCGGCGGGCAGTGGCCGGCCGGTCGCGTACTCGTCGTCAACGGCGGCGGCGGAGCGGAAGGGCAAGGACACGCGGAGAATCCTTCGGCTGCTGTCAGGTGCAAGGGCTGTTGACGGGTGAGGTTATCCGGCCCGGTCGCGGCGGCCAAGCTCCGGGTCGGCCCGGCTGCGGCTGCCGCCCGGACCCACCCCATAAGCTGAGCGGCGCACAACAGACAACAGGAAGGACCCGCCGGTGTCCACCGACCAGCCCGCCACCGAGACCCCCGCCCCCGCCCCCGTCCACTTGCGGGACGACGTCACGGTCGAGCTCGTCAAGCACAGCGCGTCCGACACCGACGTCCTGTGGGCGGCCCGCGTCTCCACCGCGGGCGAGCAGTCCCTCGAAGAGCTGACCAAGGACCCCGAGCGCTCCAAGGGCCTGATCAACTACCTGATGCGCGACCGCCACGGCAGCCCCTTCGAGCACAACTCGATGACCTTCTTCATCAGCGCCCCGATCTTCGTCATCCGCGAGTTCATGCGCCACCGCGCCGGATGGTGCCTGGCCGGCGACACCGAGATCACCCTGGAGAGCGAGGCGGGCGGACTGCGCCGCCGCACGATCAAGGACCTCTACCAGCAGTGGCACCACGGTGTCGAGGACCGGCTGCCGACCCCGGCCGGTGGGGCCACCTGGCACACCAAGGCCGGCAAGTGGATGGCGCAGGCGCGCCACCAGGGCCGCAACCACTACCTCGGCCTGTACGACAGCCGGGAGGCGGCGGACAGCGCGGTCGCAGAGTTCCGCGAGGAGCACCCGAGCACGCGGGTGCGCCGGTTGGAGTCGGTCCGCCGCAACCACGTGCGGTGCTACGACGAGGAAACCCTCCGAGCCCAGCGGGCCCGGATCGTCGACGTCATGGAGTCGGGCACCAAGTCCCTGATCCGCATCACCACCGAGGGCGGCCGCACCCTGCGCTGCTCGGTCGACCACGCGATCCTCACCCCCGACGGCTGGCGCAAGGCGGGCGAGCTGGCTGCCGGGGACGCCGTGATGAGCGCGGGCACCGCGGTACGCCCGTCCGCGGGGCTGGTTCCGCCGAGCCTGCGCCGCGGCATCGGCGTGTGGACGTCGATGCAGCGCGAGCGCCTGATCGCGGAGACGGACACCTGCCACCTGTGCGGCGGCAGCTTCCCGCGCGGGTCCCTGGCCCTGGACCATGTGGTGCCGGTGGCCGCGGACCTGACGAAGGCCCTCGACACCGGCAACCTCGCTCCCGCCTGCGAGGAGTGCCACGCCACCAAGAGCGCCTCGGAGCAGGCGCTCGCCCAGCGGGGCGGGAAGATCGCCGTCGCACTCCCCGACCGCATCACCGCGGTGGTCGAGGACGGCGAGGAGATGACCTACGACCTGGCCGTCGCCGGTCCGTGGCACAACTTCCTGGCGAACGGGATCGTCGTCCACAACTCGTACAACGAGGAGTCCGGGAGGTACCGGGAGCTGCGGCCGGTGTTCTACGTGCCGGGCAAGGAGCGCAAGCTCGTGCAGCAGGGCAGGCCGGGGAAGTACGAGTTCGTGGCCGGGAGCGATGAGCAGCGCGAGGCGGCGCTCGCCGTGATGGCGGAGTCGTACGAGCGGTCGTACGCGGCCTACCAGGAGCTGCTGGCGGCCGGGGTGGCCCGGGAAGTGGCCAGGTCGACGCTGCCGGTGGGGCTGTTCTCGTCGATGTACGCCACGTGCAACGCCCGGTCGCTGATGCACTTCCTCGGGTTGCGGACACAGCACGAGCTGGCCCGGGTCCCGTCCTTCCCGCAGCGGGAGATCGAGATGGTCGGCGAGCTGATGGAGGCGGAGTGGGCGAAGCTGATGCCGCTCACGCACGCCGCGTTCAACGCGAACGGCCGAGTCGCCCCCTAGGAAATGTCCGAAGTGTTCGGATTGCAGGCATTCGCGAATTTCATCTAGGCTGCGGAAACGGACTCCGGTGCTGCCTGAACCCCCGAGCAGGCAGCGCTGGAGTCCTCATCGCGGACCCGGTTGTCCACAGGCCGCGCCGACCATGGCTGCGCAGCCGCACACACACCCAGTAACGTGGGACGTATGGCTCCGACTTCCACCCCTGACGCCCCCTTCGGGCGGGTGCTGACCGCCATGGTCACGCCGTTCACCGCCGACGGCGCCCTCGATGCCGACGGCGCACAGCGGCTCGCCGCCCACCTCGTGGACCAGGGCAACGACGGACTCGTCGTCAACGGCACCACGGGTGAGTCGCCCACCACCAGCGACGACGAGAAGGACCGGCTGGTCCGCGCCGTCCTCGAAGCTGTGGGCGACCGCGCCCACGTCGTCGCCGGCGTCGGGACCAATGACACCGCGCACAGCACCGCCCTCGCCCGCCAGGCCGAGCGCGCCGGCGCCCATGGCCTGCTCGCCGTGACGCCGTACTACAGCAAGCCCCCGCAGGAGGGCCTGTACCGGCACTTCACCGCGATCGCCGACGCCACCGCCCTGCCGGTCATGCTCTACGACATCCCCGGCCGCAGCGCCGTCCCCATCGAGACGGAGACCCTGGTCCGGCTCGGCGACCACCCCCGGATCGTCGCCAACAAGGACGCGAAGGGCGACCTCGCCGCCGCGAGCTGGGCCATCTCCCGCAGCGGCCTCGCCTGGTACTCCGGCGACGACATGCTCAACCTGCCGCTGCTGTCGATCGGCGCCACCGGCTTCGTCTCCGTCGTCGGCCACCTCGTCTCCAGCGAGCTGCGCGCCCTCCTGGACGCGTACACCAGCGGGGACGTCGCCAAGGCCACCGAGATCCACCAGTGCCTGCTGCCCGTCTACACCGGCATGTTCCGCGCCCAGGGCGTCATCACCACCAAGACCGCCCTCGCGCTGCGCGGACTGCCCGCAGGCCCGCTCCGGCTGCCCCTGGTCCCCCTCGGCGAGGAGGAGACCGAGCAGCTCAGGAAGGATCTCGCCGCGGGCGGGGTACACCTCTGAGCACGGCCGGAACACCACAGGACCTCACAACTGAATACCGCAGCGCTCCGCGGCACCGCCCGGGCCCGGGCAGGCCGCGCGCGGCCCGCGGAGACGCCGGACGCCACACTTCGGTCCGCAGGACGCCGGACCACGAAAACGTCAGCGTCGGAAAAGCCTTCCGAACGCGGCAGCACCACTCGAACACCGGAACAGCGTCGCGCCGGCCGCGGCCCCCACGAGGGGCCCTCTGGCATGCGCGGTAAGGAGAAACCCTTTGAGTCATCCGCACCCTGAACTCGGTCCCCCGCCGGCACTCGCGGAGGGCGGTCTGCGCATCACCCCGCTCGGCGGACTGGGCGAGATCGGCCGCAACATGACCGTCTTCGAATACGCCGGCCGGCTGCTCATCGTCGACTGCGGCGTCCTCTTCCCCGAAGAGGAGCAGCCCGGCGTCGACCTGATCCTGCCGGACTTCACTTCCATCCGCGACCGGCTGAACGACGTGGTCGGCATCGTCCTGACGCACGGCCACGAGGACCACATCGGCGCCGTCCCCTTCCTGCTCCGCGAGAAGGACGACATCCCGCTGATCGGCTCCAAGCTCACCCTCGCCCTGGTCGAGGCGAAGCTCCAGGAGCACCGCATCCGCCCGTACGCCCTGGAGGTCAAGGAGGGCGACCGGGAGCGGATCGGCCCCTTCGACTGCGAGTTCGTCGCGGTCAACCACTCCATCCCGGACGCGCTCGCGGTCGCCATCCGCACCCCGGCCGGCAATGTCGTCGTCACCGGCGACTTCAAGATGGACCAGCTCCCGCTGGATGGGCGCCTGACGGACCTTCCGACCTTCGCGCGGCTTGGCGAGGAGGGCATCGACCTGCTCCTCGCCGACTCCACGAACGCCGAGGTCCCCGGCTTCGTGCCGCCGGAGCGCGACATCTCGCAGGTGCTCCGGCAGACCTTCGCCAAGGCGGAGAAGCGGATCATCGTCGCGAGTTTCGCCAGCCATGTGCACCGCATCCAGCAGGTGCTGGACGCCGCCCACGAGCGGGGCCGCAAGGTCGCGTTCGTCGGCCGCTCCATGGTCCGGAACATGGGCATCGCCCGCGACCTCGGCTATCTCAAGGTGCCGAGCGGGCTCATCGTCGACGTCAAGGTGCTCGACGACCTGCCCGACGAGAAGGTCGTGCTGGTCTGCACCGGTTCCCAGGGCGAGCCGATGGCCGCACTGTCCCGGATGGCCAACCGCGACCACCAGATCCGCATCGTCGAGGGCGACACCGTCGTCCTCGCCTCGTCCCTCATCCCGGGCAACGAGAACGCGGTCTACCGCGTGATCAACGGACTGACCCGCTGGGGCGCCAACGTCGTCCACAAGGGCAACGCGAAGGTCCACGTCTCCGGGCACGCCTCGGCCGGCGAGCTGCTGTACTTCTACAACATCTGCAAGCCGCGCAACCTCATGCCCATCCACGGCGAGTGGCGCCATCTGCGGGCCAACGCCGACCTGGGCATGCTCACCGGCATCCCCCGCGACCGCACCGTCATCGCGGAGGACGGCGTCGCCGTCGACCTCATCGACGGCAAGGCGAAGATCGCGGGCAAGGTCCAGGCCGGCTATGTGTACGTCGACGGCCTGTCGGTCGGCGACATCACCGAGTCGTCCCTGAAGGACCGTCGCATCCTGGGCGAGGAAGGCATCGTCTCGGTCTTCGTCGTGGTCGACAGCACCACGGGCAAGCTCGTCGGCGGTCCCCACATCCACGCCAGGGGCTCGGGCATCGAGGACGACGCGTTCGCCGCCGTGATCCCCAAGATCGAGGAGGGGCTGTCCCGTTCGGCCTCCGACGGTGTCATGGAGACCCGGCAGATCCAGCAGATCATCCGTCGCTCGGTCGGCAAGTGGGTGTCCGACACCTACCGCCGCCGTCCGATGATCCTGCCGGTGGTCGTCGAA